>CAXSFX010000106.1:0-13455 GCA_964236655.1 uncultured Acidobacteriaceae bacterium
GAGTCAAAGGATCTGCTTTTTCCGGAATTAGGCGTCAAGATCAGAGGCAAAGGTAGATCCTTCGACTCCGTTGCGCTCCGCTCAGAATGACACCAGGCATTAGTTTGCAACTTCGCGCACCCTCTCTATGTGATCAGCCTGCACGATTACACTTTGCTTGATCTAACGACGAACTACTCTCCCGACGCTGTCGTGTTGTCCGAACCACCTTCTTCGCGCGCCTTCGACAGCGTCTCAGCCTCACCCGCAAGGTACTCTTGCTCAACCTTGTCTAAAGTAGTTCTGGGTCCGGGAACGCTTGCCGGCTTGCCGTTCTGCGGCGCAAAGCGCGTCGGCGTGCTGCGTGCCGGTACAAATGAAGTAGGCCGCGAAGCATACCCGCCCGGAATGCTGGGGTAGCGGGGTGCCTGCGCGCCGTTTGCCGGGCGAGGCTGGGTGGGTGGCTCCGGAGATCGCTCCGCCGGGCGGCTATCTCCTTCAAGCGCACCCATCAAGGTGCCCGGACGCGAATCAGGCGCATTGCCGTTTGTGTCGGCTGGTAGCGCTGCTACTCCACTCTGGAGCTCAGGCTCGCTTGAGCTGCCCTTCACCTTGCGCGGAATGCGGATCGGCTGGCCGTCCGGTCCCACAATCTGCATCAGGTAGAGGTAACGCACCGTATCTTCCTGGAAGCGCGTCATCATGCCTTCAAACATGCCGAACGACTCGCGCTTGTAGGCCACAAGCGGGTCCTGCTGCCCATAGCCGCGCAGTCCGATGCCTTCCTTCAGATGGTCCATATTGAGCAAATGGTCTTTCCACAAGCCATCCAGCACACTCAGCATAATGACGCGCTCGTGGTAGCGCATGCCCTGTGCGCCGATCACTTCTTCCTTGGCTGTGTAGCGCTCCTTCAGGTTTTCAAAGATCGCGTCGCCAAGCTGAGACCGGCTCAGCTCGGTCGGGTCGATACCTTCTTCATCCAGGTCCAGCCCGAACTGATCCTTCAATTTCTGCCGCATCGTCGCCGTATCCCACTGGTCCGGGTGTACTTTTTCTGGCGCTGTTTCGTCCATCACGGTGCTCAGCAAATTCGAGACGTAATCCTCGGTGACAAGCTCGCGCTGATCCATGCCTTCAAGCAGCACATGGCGCAAGCCGTAGACCGCTTCACGCTGCTTGTTCATCACATCGTCGTACTCAAGCAAGTGCTTGCGGCTCTCGAAGTTCTGCGCTTCAACTGCTTTCTGCGCAGCCTCGATACGGCGTGAGATCATACCGGACTCGATCGGCACGCCTTCTTCCATGCCCATACGCTGCAACAGGCTTGAGACCCACTCACGCGCAAAAATGCGCATCAGGTCGTCTTCAAGCGACAGGTAAAACCGTGCCGCGCCTGGGTCGCCCTGGCGTCCGGCGCGCCCGCGCAGCTGGTTGTCGATGCGGCGCGACTCGTGTCGCTCCGTACCCAGGATGCACAGGCCGCCTGCCTCAATCACTGCCGCATGCTCCTGCTTCACTTCTTCTGCGTGACGTTCGAGCGCCTTCTGCCACTGCTCTTCAGTAGTCTCAAACTCCTGGCCCTGGTAGTAGAACCGCTCCATACCGGCGTTCGCAATGGGGGAGATTGCGCCTTCGGCAGCAGCGACCGGCTTGGCCCGCTTGCTCTTGGTCAGCTCCTGCTTGGCGATAAACTCTGAGTTACCCCCCAGCAAAATATCAGTTCCACGCCCGGCCATATTGGTCGCAATGGTAACCATGCCCAGCCGCCCGGCCTGTGCCACAATCTCGGCCTCGCGCTCGTGGTACTTGGCGTTCAGCACCACATGGCGCACGCCTTTGTGCTGCAAAATCTGTGACAGAATCTCGGACTTCTCAATCGACGTGGTACCGACCAGCACCGGCTGCTTGTTCTTGTGCAGCTCCGTAATCTCGTCTGCAACCGCAGTGTACTTTTCCTTGTTCGTGCGGAAAACTACATCCGGAAACTCAAGCCGCTGCATCTTGCGGTTGGTCGGGATGACAACGATCTCAAGCTTGTAAATCTTGTCGAACTCGACAGCCTCAGTCTCAGCGGTACCGGTCATGCCGGCCAGCTTCTTGTACAACCGGAAGTAGTTTTGAAACGTAATCGTCGCAAGCGTCTGGTCTTCGCGGCGGATGGTCACGCCTTCCTTGGCCTCTACCGCCTGGTGCAGCCCGTCTGACCAGCGTCGGCCCGGCATCAACCGACCCGTAAACTCGTCAACGATGACGACTTCGCCATCCTTGACCACGTAGCCAACATCACGCCGGTACAGCGAATTCGCCTTGATGGCAACCTCGACGTGGTGTTTCAGCTCCCAATTTTCAACTTCGGCGATGTTGCCGATTTCAAGCAGCGCTTCAATCTTTTCCCAGCCTTCATCGGTTACCGTGATGGACTTGTGCTTTTCATCCACAACGAAGTCACCAGTGAGCGTCTTCTGCTCGCCCTGCTCGATCTCCTCTCCTTGGATAAGCTGCGGGATGATGCGGTTGACACGGACGTACTTGTCCGTCGTCTGGTCTGTCGGCCCGGAGATGATGAGCGGCGTACGCGCTTCATCGATCAGTATGGAATCCACCTCATCGACGATCGAGAAGTAATGCCCGCGCTGCACACACTCGCTCAGCTCAAACTTCATGTTGTCGCGCAGGTAGTCAAATCCAAACTCGTTATTCGTTCCATACGTGATGTCGGACGCATAGGCGGCACGGCGCTGGGCATCGTCCAGGTCATGCACAATCACACCGACTGTCAGCCCCAGGAACTCGTAAATTTTGCCCATCCACTCGGCATCGCGCTTGGCTAAATAATCGTTGACCGTGACCACATGGACGCCGCGCCCGGCAAGTGCGTTCAGGTAGCAGGGAGCGGTCGCAACCAGCGTTTTCCCCTCACCCGTGCGCATTTCGGCGATCTTGCCCTGGTGCAGCACCATGCCGCCGATCATCTGCACATCGAAGTGGCGCATGCCGACAATGCGGCGTCCGGCTTCCCGCACAACCGCGAAAGCTTCGGGCAAAATCTCGTCGAGTACACGCTTTTCCGCGGCGACGACCGCACTTTCTCCGTCGTTCTTCACGGCCGCAACTGCCTCGGCAACACGCGCCTTGAAGGCAGCGGTCTTCGCGCGCAACTCTTCATCCGTGAGCGCCTGGATCGATGACTCAAAGCCTGAAATCTCTTCTACAACGGGCAGCAGGCGCTTGACGATGCGCTCATTGCTGGTCCCAAAAATCCTGGTTAGTGTGCCACCGATCACGGGGAAATCCTCGTCTTCCAGTGTAAATGGTACTGAGGAGATGCAGTTTTCTGTTGCTGTATTGGGGGTTAGCCTATAGCCTTAGTCCACCAGGAGTAAGCATGAAAACTGTCAATATGCATGAAGCCAAGACCCATCTGTCGAAACTGGTCGCAGAAGCCGTGGCCGGAGAGCCGTTTCTAATCGCAAAGGCAGGCAAGCCGCTGGTCAAAGTAAGCCCGGTGGAAGAGCCGGCAAAAAAGCCGCGTCGGCTTGGGTTTATGGTCGGCGAAGGCGGGCCCATTCCTGATGATTTTTTCAGTCCTGAACTGGATAAAGAGATTGAGGATCTTTTCTATAGCGAGGACCCGCTCCTAACTGAGACCCTTGAGCGCTCGGCCAAGAAACAGCAGGAAAGACCGAAGTGAGACTGCTCCTGGATACATGCGTTCTTATCTGGATCGCGCTCGAACCCGAGCGCATTCCGGCTCACCGACAGCATCTCTTCGAAGACCCGGACCATGATCTTGCCTTCAGTGTGGCGGCTCTTTGGGAAATAGCGATGAAGGAAGGAACGAAGCGATCGCTCCATCTCGACCCTCGTGTCTTGCGAAAACGCCTGCTTGAGGACCATTATGAGGAAATCACAATTACTGCTGAGCACGTGCTTGCGGTTTCTCGGTTGCCGCGCATCCATGGCGATCCTTTCGACCGCATTCTCATTGCACAGGCAGTGCTGGAGGATCGAGTTCTCGTAACCGGGGATGGAAGCATCCTCCGGTACCCGGGAGTCAACACCCTGCCGTTGTAGCCTCAGCGTTCCACATCGATAGTACCCAGGTGCTTAATGAAGAACCGCGCCATGGCCGCGTACGCCTCCCTCGACTCCGGCAGGTTGACATCGTTCCAAAAGGCATGCGGCAGCCCATCGAAAACAACCATCTGTGTCGGCACGCTGTCGCGCATCCATGCACGTTGCAAGGTGGTGGTGCCGCTCAGCAGGAAGTCGCGGCTGCTGCTGAGAAACAGTGTCGGCGGCAGTCCATGCAGGTCTGCGGTAGCCGGGGCCAGCACAAGGTCTTGCACGTTCGCTGTAGCGGTGTACTCGGGATCAACTGAATGGTGGTCCAGGTTCGGTTTGGGCGGGGTAAGTGCGCCGGTAAAGCCGCCTAAAGTAAATAACGCGCCCGAGTCGCCGCCGGTGTAGAAGTCCTCAAGAGCAGAAAAGATGCCTAGCGCCGCCGGTTGCGGCAGGTGCAACTGCTTGAGCCGAACCGCGAACTCGCTGGTAAGGATGGCTCCGGCGGAGGTACCGTACACCGCGATATGCGCGGGCTTGTAGGTCTTGAGCAGCTCCCTGTACACCGCGACTGCATCTTCAAGCGCAGCAGGATAAGGATGCTCCGGAGCTAGCCGGTACAGGACGGAGACGACGCGGGTGCGGGTGAGATTTGCAATGGGAATGGACTCGGTGAGGGAGCCCGAGTCGGAGTTGAAGCCGCCGCCGTGGATGCACATCAATACGCGACCTGGAGCAACAGGGTCCACGGCTACCGGCCCGACATGGGGCACATCACCGGTCATCGCACTGTAATGAAGGGGATCGCTGGAACCGGGTCCGGATACAGGTCCGGTCGCTGCGTCCGGCAGAGGGTCCACTAAATGCACCGGCACCCCGCCCATCGTGCCTTCAGTGATCTTGACCGGGTACACCGCCGCCGACTTCTTCCCTGCCCCATCCTGCCAGGCTTGCGTTCCCGCACGTCGCTTCATCACATCCGGGTCCATATCCGGCGCGTCCGTTCCCGGCTTGCTGTAGGCGGCTCGCGCCTCCGGGCTCAGCACCGGCGACAGCGGGACCACGCGCGTGATGTGCGCGGCACCGTCTGCGGTCACGGTGCTTGTATCGGTTTGCGGAACCGGCTGTGTTGCGGGAGCGGCTTGGGCTACAGCAAGCAGCGGGGCGATCAACGGGGCAGACAATACCAGCGGCAGAAAGCGTGTCATGCAAGGTCCTTGCGGAAGAACAGTGAGCAGCCGCCCCACTATACGGCATTGCCGATGCGTTCGGTGCCGGGCAAGCTAGCGGGCACGCGGATGCGTCCGCTCATACACGGCAGCAACGTGCGTATCGGTGAGCTGCGTATAGCGCTGCGTAGTTGAGAGGCGCCGGTGGCCCAGCAGTTCCTGGATGGCGCGCAGGTCAGCTCCGCTTTCAAGCAGGTGGGTGCCGAAGGCATGGCGCATGGTGTGCGGGTGGGTTTCTACGGGCAAGCCCCCGGCTACTGCCATGGCTTTCAGGATGCGTCCGATAGAGCGCGTTGTAAGCCGGGGCAGGCTGCTGCCCGTACCGGCGCGTTGAGCCCGGCGAGCGTAGGCCGCGATTTGTACAGGCACCAGCAGCGGACCACCCCCCGCCAGCAACCCGCCAAGTGACAGCTGCCGGGAGGCCGGACCAGCCCGTGATCCCGCCTTCGCTTCAGCCTTTAGCGTAATGTTCAGCCCGGCCTCCGAGAGCAGCGCAGCCCGGCCCGGCAGGTAAAGCAGCAGTGCCTGCGCCACAGACTGCCCGAAAGGCACAAGCCGCTCCTTGCGGCCCTTGCCCCGTACCCGCAGCAGCTCACCCGCGGCATCAATGGCACCGAGATCGAGTGCGGCCAGCTCCGCATTGCGCAGGCCGCAGCCGTACAGCAGCTCCAGGATCAGCGCGTCACGCTCCGGCCAGGCCGCTAATGTCGTTGTAGCCGGGGCATCCATGGCTGCGATCAGCTCCGGGGCAGTGGGCACCCTGGGCAGTCGGCGCGGCAGCCGGGGCGTGCTCACCAGCGCAGCGGGATTGTGCGGCAGAACACCCTCCCGCGCAAGCCATCTGCACCAGGAGCGTATAGCCGCGAGCGCCCGCGCAATCGAACTTTTTTGCAGCTTGCGGTCGTACAGTACACGCAGGTACTCCTGCACGTGCGTGTGGGCAATGGCCTGCGGAGTACACAGAGACTCGCTGTGCAGAAACGCCGCGAAGTCGCCCAGCTCGCGCCGGTAGGCTCGCACGGTGTGCTCTGAGGCAGACCGCTCACCGGTAAGCATCGCAAGATAGCGAGTGACAGAACCGGTGAGCGAGCCCGGGGAGCCGGGTACCGGTTCAAAAAGCACTAACTGCGATTTCGCTGCCGCCCTTGTTGTTTTTGGAGCTGAATTTGGAGCTGAAGTAGACAGGTGGGCAGATTCGAAGCCGGGCATCGGCATGGCCGTGCGTCTCACCTGGCCCTCGGGGGAGTGCCGCCCGGTGCAAGCGCCCCGGCAAACCTCTGTTCGCGTGGATGGTGCGCACGGTGTACAGCCTTGAGCCGTCCCAGCGCCACATGCGTGTACACCTGTGTGGTGGCAATGTCGGCATGGCCCAGCACGGTTTGAACGGAGCGCAAATCAGCCCCATGATCGACCATATGGGTAGCGCAGCTATGGCGCAGCATGTGGGGCGAGGCTACTCCGCCTGTCGCCGCCCGCACCAGCTTCCATACAAACTGGCGAGTCAGCGGGCGTCCCGCGTTGTTGACAAACAACCGCGCCTCCCCCTTGGCGTCCGCGGTCAAAGCCGGTCGCGCATCACGCAGGTAGCGCTCCAGGGCCAGCACGGCCTCACGCCCGATGGGCACCACGCGCTCGCGGTCTCCCTTGCCCAGCACTCGCAACCGGGCCGCAGCCAGTTGCAGGCCGCCGGTGGTCAGGGTCACCAGTTCGGTCGCGCGCAGGCCCCCCGCATACAGCACCTCAAGCATGGCCGCGTCGCGCAGGGCTTCAGCATGGCTCGCTACAAGGCCATCTAACTGCGCCTCCGGGTTTTCAGCCTTGTCTCGCGCCCGGTTCAGCACCTCTACCACGGTGCTTTCAGCCAGCGCCTTGGGTAGCACCTGCCAACCGGCAGGCGAGCTTGTGTGCAGCGTCGGGTCAGCCGTAGTCAGGCCGGAGCGCAGCAACCAACGATAAAATCCGCTCAGGCTTGAAAGCTTTCGTGCCGCCGCGCGTGTAGCCACCCCGCGAGCACCGAGCCCGGCGAGAAAAGCAGCCACATCGCCGCGCGTAGCCTGGGCCAGCGTACGCCCACCGGCTTGTAGCTGCTGCTGGAACTGACACAGATCAGCCCGGTACGCCTCAACGGTAAGCGGCTGCAAGCCTCGCTCCACACGCAAAAAGCCGGCATAATCCAGCAGCAACGGCTCCAGGCCTGACGTGTTCTTTGGGGCATCGCGCACATAAGCAGTATCGGTGCTCACGGGGCAAGTACGAAACAAAGTCGCGCCTACGCCCGTGACACAAAAGGCACCTGTCCCGTCATTGGCTACACTTGGGAAAGATGCCTGTACCCCATGTGACACCCCATACAGCCTGGATTGAAAGCGTGCTCGCGGAGCAACCGCGCATCGCCGTGTTCGACTGCGACGGCACGCTATGGGCCCCCGACTCCGGTTACGGCTTCATGCGTTGGACGCTGGCCGCCGACCTTGTGCCCCCACAGGCCGCGGCATGGATGGAAGGGCGATACCGTGAGTACGAGCTTGGCACCGTAGACGAAGAGACTATCTGCGGCGAGATGGTGCAGGTGTACGCCGGGCTCCCGGAAAGCGCGTTACGCGAAGCAGCGGCGCGCTACTTTACTGAAAACGTAGAGCCGCTGATCTTTAGGGAGATGGAGAGCCTGGTTAAGAGGCTTCGTGCGAACGGCACCGATATCTGGGCTGTATCGTCCACAAACAACTGGGTAGTTGAGACCGGCGTCGCTGTCCGCTTCGGCATCCCGGCTGACCGTGTGCTGGCGGCTCGCGTGCGTATTGTGGATGGGCTGGCCACAAAGGAACTGCTGGCGGTACCTACTGACGAGACGAAAGCTACCGCCCTGCAAGCTGCGGGTATCTCGCGGCCTGACGCGGTATTCGGCAATTCCATTCACGATTTGGCCATGCTGGAACTGGCACACCATCCATATGCTGTAAATCCCAGCCAAGCCCTGAGCGAGAAGGCCGAAGCCGCAGGCTGGTCCATTTACCGGCCGCAAGGAAGTATGCAAAAACCGCCTGCGTCCGGTGAAATCCCGATTTGATGGGATGGCGAAGAACCGCCTACACTCATCTCAAGTGAATCCAAAGATCTTATGAGCATTAGCGAACCTCATCACGGCAAGCAGCCGCAGGGGAGTGTCCCAATCGACCCCAAGGCAGAACCGGCTGCGGACAGCAAGCAGGAGTTCAAGGGAGTTCGCTTTGTGGCGGCAGCATTGATTCTTCGCGGCGGTACCGTACTGATCTGCCAGCGCCGTGCCGACCAGCCCATGGCGCACAAGTGGGAGTTCCCCGGCGGCAAGATGGAGCAGGGTGAAACCGCTGAGCAGGCCTTGGCGCGCGAGCTCGATGAGGAGCTCAGCATCCGCGCGGAAATCGGCAGCCGAATACTGCACTTACGCCATACCTATCGCTCCGGGGGCGCTGTCGATCTCCAGTTTTTTGTTGTGCACAGCTTTGAAGGCGAGCTGCGCAACAATATCTTTCAGGAGCTTCGATGGTGCGAGCTGCGCAACCTGCCGGCATATGATTTTTTGGCTGCCGACCGCTCCCTGATACGAGATCTCGCAGCCGGCAAGCTGCTGTAAACAACCGAAATCCAAGAGGCTCTTTCCTCCTCCCTTGACATATGCCGCCCAACGCTTGACACTGCGAAAACGTAAGGGGACATGAGGAGGCCGGAACTATGGAAAACCGGATTGTCCTGTCTCTTGACTCTTCGCTCGACAGCGTAGACCGTGTAGAGCAGATTGCCGAGGAGTTCGCTATCAAAGCAGGCGTGGAAGAAGACATACGTTTCGGCGTTACCATGGCTGTGCGCGAAGCAGCTGCAAACGCAGTTTTCCACGGCAATCTCGGCGACCCAGGCAAGCAGATTACCGCGAGCTTTGAGAATACGGGTCGCTCTCTCATTTTTAGTATTGCCGACCAGGGCGAAGGGCTCAATCCGGACACCTTGCCCGACCCGCTCGCTCCTGAAAATATCCTTCGCAGCTCCGGGCGCGGCATCTTTCTTATCAGGTCGTTCATGGACGAGGTACACTTTCGCCCGCTGCACCCCGGTACGGAACTGACCCTGATCAAACACCTTTCCCCAACTCCAAAGCCGGCTTCGGAGCACGCTTTGGAACACATCCCAGACCCGCGAGAGGAACCAACACAATGAGCATGCAGGTACACACACGCCAGGTAGATGGCATTACAGTTCTTGATCTGGGCGGTCGTATCGTCCTCGGCGAAGGCTCAGTCCAGTTGCGCGACAACATCAAGGAACTCATCGCCAAGGGTCAGAAGAACATCCTGCTGAACCTGGGCAATGTGAACTACATCGACAGCTCCGGGCTAGGCGAGCTGGTAAGCGCCTACACCACTGTCAAAACTGCGGGTGGCGAGCTGAAGCTGCTGAACCTGACGAAAAAGGTTCACGACCTGCTGCAGATTACCAAGCTGTACACAGTGTTTGACGTTAAGGATGACGAAGCATCGGCGATTTCAGCCTTCACAGCAAAATAAGTGCTCCCTGCCGAGCGGACTTACACCGAAGCCCAATGTGGATTCGGTGTTTTGTCCGTGGGCAAATTCCCGGCATGCCTCCGAAGAATGAGAATGGCGACATGCGTCAGGACCAGAACATCAAGCGCCGGGCGAAAGCGCGGATCGGCATTGGTAAGCAGGAACGGCAAGATGTAGGCAGCAGCGAAAAGTAGAAACAGCCTGTCTACCTGCCTAAAGGGTCGCGCAAAGGCAAGCAGAACAAGCCATAGCGGCATACACAAACTGGTAAGCAGCTTCACTAGACCCGCGCCCGATAGAAGCGCGTGCGCCTTGGTGTCAGGCCGCAGCAGCGTGGCAAGTTTGACGATGCCGAACCACGTCCACTGTAGCGGGTGAGCCATGATGAAACCGATGGCATAGCGGGTGTAGACGGGTTTGAGAGCCAAGGCGTAGGAGTTGACCGGCGGGTAGCCGTGGTCGGCCATGGCGGCGGCAATTGACGGCTCCGCGTTAAAGTCGTGCAGAAGTGCGGACCGGGTATGCGGGTTAGCCCCGGCAAACAAGTTGTAGGGGCCATTTTGAGGCAGGTAGAAGCTGCCGTGCGCTGCCGTATTGGCTGCGGCCAAAACGATAAATGCCAGGCCCGCTGCAAGTGCTCCCCGAAGAAGTGCGGCCTTGCCGTAAGCCAACCGAAATGCATAGGCAAACGGCAGTATCAGAAGCGCGAAGTTAGGGCGGACGGAAAGACTCAGCCCCCAGACAATGCCTAGCAGGACGACCGTTCCCCAACCTCGAAGCGACAGGCTTATATAGAGAAGCACTGCAAGAAACAGCACCGTGAGCTCCGTATCCCACAACTTCGGAATAGAGGAGAGCAGGTCCGGGTCGAGCAGGATGATACCGGCGGCGGCGGCCGAGGCCGGTCTGTTACCGGTGATGCGCCGAAGCGTGACCAGCGTGCAGGCGGCAAGCATGAGGTATATGGCTGCCTGGAAGCCGATAATGCCGACTGGACCGAGAGGTTTGTAGAACATGGCGCTGAGATACGGGTAAAAGTCCGGTAGAAATGTCGAGGAGACATGGCCGGTTCGGAGGCAATCGCGCATGTTGTCCCAAAAATCCCCTTCAGCGTGGGAGAAGGGGATGAAACGGACGGACACCAGCACTGCAAGAACCAGGGTAAGACTGAAAAGAAGCGTGGCGTCTCGGGATTTTAGAGTCATGAGCGGGCTCGTTACCTGTTCTCGGAGATCATACTTCGGAGACTTCACCCATCAGAGAAAAGTCGTAATCTTTATCCCGGAAAATGGTTTTGTCCAAACGCGGACCAATTGCGTCGCACATTGCGCTATGATCTTGAGAGAGGTCATGCTTGTGCTTCCGCTCAATCTTTTACCGGTCGGCCACGCTGCTGTCATCCAGGAACTTGAGCTTCCCCCGGCAGTCGAGCACCACCTGATACACATGGGCTTTTCTCCGGACTCGCGCGTTACCGCTGTGCGCCGCGCACCTGCAGGCGACCCGACTGTATATGCAATTGATGGCATGGAGATAGCCCTGCGGCGTGAAACTGCCCGCGGCATTTTGGTAAAGCCGATTGTTGAGTTGCTGGAGTCACCTGACTCACAGGAGCTGCCGAAATCAAGCTACCGGCCTGCTTCGGAAATACGGCGCAGCCGGGCCACGGCATGAGCTGCCACGCACCGACTGTTCTGGACATGCCGACGGCTCCCAGGACCGCCGGGCAAATCCGTACGGTAGCTTTAATCGGGCCGCCGAACTCCGGTAAATCCACACTTTTTAACCGCCTGACGGGGCTGCGGCAGAAAGTCGCCAACTACCCCGGCGTGACGGTAGAGCAGCATTACGGCAAGCTGGCAGGCATACAGCGGCCCGATCTGACACTGATCGACCTACCGGGAATTTACTCGCTTGACGGCTACTCCGAAGACGCTCGCGTGGCAATTGACGTGCTCAAGGGCCAGATGCCCGGCTCGCCGCAAGTAGACGCAGTGCTACTGGTGCTTGATTCGCTGCACCTGCAACGGCAGCTCATGCTGGCCGCACCGATCCTTGCCCTCAAGCTGCCCACCCTGGTACTGCTGAACATGAGCGACCTGATGGAGCTGCGCGGCGGCGCAGTCGATACCTTGGCGCTGGCGCAGGAGCTGGGTGTGCCGGTAGCCAAGATCAGCGGCGCGCGCGGCACCGGCCTTGATGCCATTCCGCGCTTTCTGGGTCAAAAGGATGCTTTGAAAGTGAGCTCTCCCGCGGGTGCCGCGCGTCTGGAGCTGCCTGTGATGGGCAATGCGCGCTCGTACCGGCAGTGGGCGACCGGTGTCAGCACCCGCACCCGGTACAAAGCGCCGCTGTCGCCCGAGTGGACCCGCAAGCTGGACGCCTACCTGCTGGGTCGCGTAACCGGGCCGCTGATCTTTCTCGCAGTGGTCATCGGCGTATTTCAGGTTGTTTTTTCAGTCGGGCTGCCGTTCAGTGACTGGTCGCAGGATTTGCTTGAAACTCTGGGCAATGCTTTGGGTCAGCATATCCACCCCGCGTGGCTCGATTCCCTGCTGATCGACGGCATCTGGAAAGGTGTTGCGTCGGTCTTGGTGTTCCTGCCGCAAATTTTGCTGCTGTTCCTGTTCATCGGCATCCTTGAAGACACAGGCTACCTGGCGCGCGCGGCACTGATTGCGGACCGGGTGATGCGGCTTATCGGGCTCAACGGCAAGGCGTTCATCCCTCTGCTTTCTGCTTATGCCTGCGCTGTGCCGGCCATCATGGCTACGCGCACCATTGAGAATAAGCGTGACCGGTTCGCAACGATCCTGGTAGCGCCGTTTATGACCTGTTCGGCCCGGCTGCCGATTTATCTGCTGATGATTGCCGCGTTTGTGCCGAACAAGCCTTTACTGGGGCGCTTCTTCGGCTTGCAGGCCGCTGTCATGCTGGGGCTGTACCTGCTCGGTTTCCTCGCCGCGCTTATGACGGCATGGCTGCTCAAATCGTCCATTCTGAAGGCATCCTCTGCGCCCTTCATCCTGGAATTGCCGCAGTACCGGTTGCCGACCCTACGGGGCCTGGGCTTGCGGTTGCTGGACCGTGGCCAGGTATTCCTCAAGCAAGCCGGCACGATCATCCTTGCAGTCACCGTGGTGCTGTGGGTGCTTAGCCATATCCCTATACACGGAGCTCAGTTTCCTGAGCTGGCGCACTCGGTTATCGGCAGGGTTGGGCAGTGGATTGAGCCGGTGATCCGCCCTCTCGGTTTCAACTGGAAGATCGGCATCGGGTTGCTGTCGTCAATCATCGCGCGTGAAGTCATTGTGGGCACGCTCGGCACCCTGTACGGCTCCGACCCCAAAACGCACTTGCTGGGCTTGCAGCAAGCACTGCATCACGACCTGACACTGGGCGGTGCCATGGCGCTGGTGGTGTTTTTCGCGTTTGCAATGCAATGCTTCTCAACGCTCACCATCGTGCGACGCGAAACTAATAGCTGGAAGTGGCCCGCACTGCAGTTTGCATACATGACAGTGCTGGCGTACGTGGCGGCATTTGCAACGAATGCCCTGGTCACGCGGTTCTTTTAGCAGCGCCGAAGCTGCGTATGGCAAATGCTCGTCGCACCCGGCTGGTCGAACAAACCGGCAATTGAG
>CAXSFX010000107.1:0-13372 GCA_964236655.1 uncultured Acidobacteriaceae bacterium
TACCGTGTGGTTTGTAAGATCGGCGTCATGTACATCGGGGTGACCGGCTCAGCGGGGTCGCCGTACTTGGCATCTTCGGCGACACCGATGACTTCAAACTCACTCCGCATATGCCTGTCCGGCCCAAAGTGCTGCCCGATCGGATTACGACCTTTGAAGTAGCGACGGACAAAAGCTTGATTGATGACAGCTACATGGTTGCCGGTGGCAGTGTCCTGCTCTGTGACGCTGCGGCCAAGCAGCAGTGGAATGCCAAGTGTTTTGAAGTACTGTTGACTGATCGAAGCATACGAGGCGAGATTCCCGCCTTGTGGTGGAGGATCAACCCCTGGAAAGAAGACGCCACCGGCCCAGTTGTTATGCACCATGGGCGTGTAGGTCGCATAGGCCACGCTTTGCACGCCGGGCAGTCGGCCCAGCATGTCGTCAAAGCGTGCATACAGCTGAGGCAATTGGTCTGCCGGAATGCCGACAGCCTGCAAGTCGATTGCGAGTAGTAGACGGCCTTGCGGCTCAAAGTGGAAGTCTTGACGCTCAAGGGAGCGCAGGCTCGTCACCAGCAATCCCGAAGTGCTTAGCAGTACAAGCGATAAGGCCGCTTGCAGGATAACCAGCAGCTTTTGTGGCGTTGCGCTTGCATCGCGTGTGCTCCGGTTCGCACCGCGTAAGGCCTGTACTGGATTGGTGCGTGAGGTGATCCAGGCGGGTGCGATGCCAAAAGCTACCCCGGTAAGCAGGGAAACGAGCAGGGCAAAGCCAAGTACAGGCAGCGATGGGCTAGCCGCAAGCGGGCTCAACTCGACACCTTTCATCGCTAATGCCAGGATGCCGCGTGTACCGGCATACGCAACAAAAATAGCTGCTACACCACCCAGCAGCGAAAGCACCAGCGACTCGACAAGCATCTGCCGCACCAGCCTTGCTCGTGGTGCGCCTAATGCTGAGCGCACCGCCAATTCCTGCTGTCGCGCCATGCCCCGTACCAGCATCAGGTTTGCCAAGTTCGCACAGGCAATCAACAGCACAAAGCCGGCTACCAGCAACAGCAGCCACAAGCTTTGTTCATACCAGTCTCGGAGAGTGTTAATGCCGCTATTGGCTGAAGCAAGCTCCGTTGTCTGCTGAGCTAAATCCTTTGCTGATGCGCCTTCAAACAAGCCCGGATGCGCGGTGATCCACTGGTGCAATGCACCCTGTAACGCCAGCTCAGCCGGTCTGACGTTTGATGGTTTGTCCATACGCACCAGTAGATCCAGCCAATGCTGTGAATCCAGATTCAGCAGCGGGCGAGTGGGTTCCAGTAACGGCTCCTGCGCTAATGGCATCCAGAGTCCAGGCGGGTCTGGCTCGTTGCGCTCGCCCAAGAACTTCCGGCTACTAATTCCTACGACTGTTACCGGGTGGCCGGTGAGCATGAGAGTGCTGCCCAACAAGTGCGGGTCTCGCGCGAACTTGCTTTGCCAGAGCGTGTAGCTAGTGACGGCGGCCGGCGCAGCACCGACGCGATCATCCTCCGGCCGCAACAAGCGGCCGGCAAATGGATGAATGCCAAGCAGGGTGAAGTAATTGCCGGAGACAAAGCGCATACCAAGCGGCTGCGCTGCGGCATTGCTTCCTTCGCTTCGCTCACTCACCGTGGTCGTGCCTGCTTGCACAGCAGCTATACCCGCAGTGCCCGGCGTGTTATTGCGTAAGTAGCGGTAAAGATCGGTCGAGAAGATGGACCAGTGGTCTTGCGTTCCTCCATAGACACAGCAGTTCAGGTCTTTACCGACTTTGTACAGCTGCTCCGGGTGGGAGACCGGTAGCGAGCGCAGCATGACCTGGTACACCAGCGTGAAGATCGCCGTGGTCGCGCCGATGCCGAGTGCCAGTGTGAGAATTGCGGTGGCTGCGAAGCCGGGGGACTTGCCTAGCTGCCGGAGAGCGAAGCGGATGTCGGCGAGGATCGAATGCATGGCGGGCGGCCTTTCTGTGCGTGTGCTGGTTACAAAACGTATGCGCCGGGCGTAGTGGCGGCTGGTACCTAAATTCGGCAAGACTTGCAGGCGGAAAGTGTTTGAAGTCTGGTGCTTTAGCCGGGCAAGCGTTTTACCCTGGCAAGCGTCTGAAGTCCGGCAGGTGCTTCAAGTCCGGCAGGTGCTCAGTACCCGACGAAAGCTCGGGGAAAGCTCAAACTCCGGCGTTTACACCGGTGCCCACGCCTTCCTTGCGTGTGACCGTGCTGGGGTTGCGCTCGGGCTCGGCTAGCAGGCGCAGCAGCTCGCCTTCGGCCACTACCTTGCCGTCGAACAGGTGCACCTGCCGCTCGGCGTGGGCGGCGAAGCGGTTGTCGTGGGTCACCATGCAGATGGTTGAGCCCTCGGCGTGTAGCTCCTTGAGCAGCGTCATCACGGCTTCGCCGTTTTTCGAGTCGAGATTACCGGTCGGCTCGTCAGCCAGCAGGATCGACGGCGCACCCGCTAATGCCCGCGCCACGGCGACACGCTGCTGCTGGCCGCCGGAGAGCTGCGAAGGGTAATGACGCATGCGATGGGCCATGGCTACGCGCTCAAGCGCATGCTGTACGCGGTTCTTGCGCTCGCCTGCGGCCATGCCGGAGCGGTAGGTGAGCGGCAGTTCGACATTCTCGTAGACCGTGAGGTCGCCGATGAGATTGAAGCTCTGGAAGATGAAGCCGATTTCCTGGTTGCGGATGCGCGAGCGCTCGGCAAACGTCAGGTTGGCGACCGGCTTGCCGTTGAGCTGGTAGCGGCCGTCGCTGGGCGTGTCGAGCAGGCCCACGATGGAAAGCAGCGTGGATTTGCCGCAACCTGAAGGCCCCGACATGGCGATGTACTCGCCGCGATGGATGGCGAGGTGGACGCCCGAAAGCGCGTGGGTTTCAATTTCATCGGTGTAGAAGACCTTGGTCAGTGCCTCGATCTCGATCAGTGCTTCGGGTTGTGTTTTGCTGCTGTTCATCTCGTTCATTCCCATCCCCTTCTTGACTTTGTTATGGAGCGAGCGCCGGAGCGCAAGTTAGTCCAGCCGTATGCGATCCGTACTGTCCCACCGCGACATGTCCGACAGGATCACCGTGTCGCCTTCGTTCAAACCGTTCAGCACCTGGATCGCGTTAACCGAGGCGCGACCCACCTTGACCGGTATGCGCACCGCCTCCTTGCCGTCCGGGGTGAGCCGGAACAGCGAGATGGTGCTGTTTTCGTTGCCGAACGCGGGACGCCCGGCATAGAGCACGTCCTGCAGGCGGTCGAGGTCGATGGTGCCGTCCACGCTCAGGTCAGGCCGCGCGCCTTGCGGCAGCGCCCCGGTAAGCTCTACGTCCACGGTGACGGTTCCGTTCAATACGGCCGGGTCGATGCGCGTGACTTTGCCCGCGATCACGCCGTTGTGGGTGTCGATCTCCGCCGGTTGCGCGATCTGGATGTCGCGGGCTTGCGTTTCAGCGATCTTGAGCGAAGCCTTCAGCTGGTCGGGCTGGACGACCTTGGCCAGTGTGGTGCCGGGGTCTACGTGCTCGCCTACCTGGTGCGGCAGCTCGACAAGCACGCCGCGGATACCGGCCCGCACGCTTAGCGCGCCCTGCTGCCGCTGCTTCAGCGCGAGGATGGCTTGCGCCTCCTCAACCTTGGTCTGCTGTACTTCAAGCTGGGTGGCAATGGCCTTCTGGTTTACCGTCAGGCGCTCGCCTTCGATACCGTCGCGGGTCTTCATCTCATCGGCTTTGCCTTGCGAGGCGCTATACGTCAGCCCGCTGATGACGCCGAGTTTGTAGAGCGCTTCGTCGGTCTGTGCCTGCTTCTGCGCCTGGCTATGGTCGGCGGTCACCGTGGCTGCGCCCGCGCGCTGTGTCATCAGGTCGCTTTGCAGCTTGGCCTGCAGGTTCAGGTACTCGACCTTGGCAGCCTTTACGTCCAGCTGGGCTCCAAGCAGCTCCTGCTGCAGTTGCGGGTCGGTCAGGTCCATGACGATGGTATCCGGGTCCACATGGGCACCGGGCAGCACGCGCAGGCGCACCACGGTGGCTTCAGTTTCAGCCGGGATGAGTCGGATGCGGTCTTCGCGGGGAACAAGCGTGCCGATGCCGCGCACCTGGCGCACCATGGGGCCGCGTTTCACGGTGTCGGTCCATACCGTGCTGCGCTCGACTGAGGGCGAAGCGGGCTTGAGGCGCGAGACGGCGATGGCACTGATGGTGAGGACGACGAGGGCCACGGCGGCCAGCACCCAGCGGCGTCGGTTCTTTTTGCGTTTCAGGTCGGGGCGTGAAATATCCATACGCCGAATGTAGGTGCACGATGATGGCCAAAGTAGCTGGTAGCACACTCATGTGGAATCAATTACTTAGGAATGTGCCTGCTGGTTGAACTGTCCGGAAGTGGGCATCGGTGTCCGGTTGTGGACACTCGCCGGTACGGTGGCCTGCATGGCGCGGGCAGGTGTTTCGCCCGGCAGGATGGAAGCGGTTGCAGTTGCCTGCAATGCTTGCCATGCAATTTGAGTCATCCTGAGAGGGTGTATGCCAAGTGGCTCATTGCCGGTTTTGCACTCAGAGTCGGGGTCATCCTGAGGAGCGAAGCGACGAAGGATCTGCTTTATATGCCGAGAGAGAGTAAAGCAGATCCTTCGCTGCGCTCAGGATGACCCATATTTCAGGATGACCCATATTTCCGGATGACCTATGCTCATGACCCATATTTTGTATAGGTGCGGACTTGGCAGATACCTTCTGAGAGGAGCCAAGTCGAAAGTGACGCCCAGAAAGTTATTCCACGCGTTCCGCTTAGGGAAGCTGACCGCCGCGCGAGTTCACGGCCTGGCGCAGCCCTCGTGCTTCAGTGCTGTTCGGGTCAAGCCGCAGGGCTGCCGATACCTCGTCCGCTGCTTCAGGCAGCTGATTGTTCAAGAGCGCCAGCCGTGCCAGCACCAGGTGCGCCGAGACGTTGTCATGCTGCGCCAAGGAGCGGTTGGCCATCAACCGCGCAGCATCACGGTCGGAGGTGCGCTCGCGGATGCGGGCCAATCCTGCGTATGCCTCCGCGGAGCCGGCGTCAGGCGTCGGGTCAAGCGCCAGTGCGTGGTTGTACTCGCGTTCACTTTCCACAATCAGGCCCGCGTTCAGGTAGCGATTTGCCTCGGCCAGCAGGGCTGCCATGCGCTTGGCGGGCGGCTCAGTGGCGGCTCGCAGCACCTCCAGCTGCTCCAGTTCAAAGGCAGCCTGGCGAAAGGCAGCTTCGTCATAGGAGCGTTTTACTCTCTCCAGCGGTAGCTGCATGGCTTGTGGAGCGGCCACGGTACCGGTGACTGCCGCAGGCGGCTGCAGATATCCGGGACTGCGCAGGTTGGCCGCGAAGCTTTGCAGTTCTGAGTCGCCGGGGAGCAGCTTGAGCGCTTCATCGGCTTCCTTTTGCGCGTTGGCCGCGTCCCTGCGCCGTGCGTAAGCCAGGGCCAGGTTGAAGTGGTAATCCGGCTCCTTGGGGTCACCGGTTATGGCCTGTTGAAACAGCGGAGCACCATCCTTGCCGCGTCTTGCCGCAGCTACGCCCTGGTTGTTGACCACCTCGGGCAGCGGGAGGCGGGTGCTCACAAAGGCAAAAGCATCCTCCGCAGGCAGGTATTTGCCGGTATAGAAGAACGCGAGGCCGCGATGGAAGTCTGCCTGGAGTGCGTTCGGGTCGTTACGGCTCAGGTGTCCATAAGCGATGGCTGCTTGGTCGTAATTTTGCGCTCCAAAGTCGGCATCACCAAGTGCCAGCCAGGCCGGGCCGTAGTTCGGGTCCAGCCGGACGGCATCGGTCAGGCGGCGAATGCGCTCCTCAGGCGTGCCCTGTATCAGCCCGCGTACATAGTCCTCAAAGGCATCGAGGCGCAGGTTGGCATCGGCGGCAACAAAAGTTTCTTCGCCGACTAAATAAGCAGGTTCCAGTTGTCGCGTGATGCGCCAGGCGATGGAATTGATGACATCGGGTAGACGGCTCAGTTCGGCGGACTCGGTGATCGGCGCACTCTCGCGCAGACCGGCAATGTCGAGTACGTGGGCGGTCGCCGTGATGCGAGTGCCCTCCACCTGGTAGGTGCCGAAGATGACTGAATCGGCATCAAGCGATTGCGCCAGGCGCAGAGTGCCGGCGCGCGTGGGGCGGTCGGGCGGCAGTCCCAGGTGGTCAAACGCATAGGCGCGGTCTACGCGATTGATAGGCAGGAAGCCTGCGGAGGTGAAGCGCTGGTTCAGGATCTCCGGGAAAGCCTCGCCGATCCAGTCCACGCTTGCGCCGGTGCCCGTGTTGTTGAAGGGGAGCGCCAGCAGCAGCTCTCCATGCGCCTGCGGTGCGGCGGCAGGGGTTACCGGTGCCGTCGGCTGGGGCCGCCCTGCTGTTGCGGGGCTGGGGACACCGGGTTGCTGAGCGGCGGAGGACCCGAGGCTCAAGGCAAGACTCAAGGCAAGCGTTACGAAGCTGAAGCAGATACGGCGCAGGGCAATCCTCCGGCCGCGCATAGGGCTCCGGCTCACTGAAGATTATAAGAGCGGCTGCTCTGCGCCAGCTGCGGGTGTGCAAAGCGCAGCACGGCAGCCCATTGCCCCCCTCGCTGCTCGCGCCACACTACCGTGCCGCCCAGCAGGGCCGCGACAGCCCCGGGGCCCAGGTCATAGTGCAAGTCAAAGTACCGCTCATCCTGCTGACGGCTCCAGCGGCCGAGGCTTAGCAAGCCTGGCGGCTCGTACTTGGTTGAGAACACGATTGCGGTGGCATAGCTCTCTGGACTTCCATTCAGCTTTTGAAGCGCGGGTAGGGAAAAGTTGTCAATGGAGACTACCTGCAATGGCTTTGTCACGTAGCCAAGCTCCGGTTTGCGCAGCCCATCGGTCACCGGCCAGGCGGAGAGTACTGCGCCGTGGGGATAGTCGCGTGCGACCACCGCTATGGCATGCTGCTGAAGCAGGATCGCGTCGCGGTACGCCAGGGTATCTTCGGGCGCAACCCGGTATGGGGCGGGCAGCAGCAGTGCAGCCGTGAACGCCGCTACACCGATAGCAGGGAACCAGAGCCAACGGCGAAAGCGCGCGTACACAGCAGCGACCGCGAGCAGCAATACCAATGGATACAGCGGCAGCAGGTAACGGGTGAGCAGCGCACCGCCCAGCGTGGAAAATAGCAGCGCATTGGCTGCCAGTACGACCCAGATTTGGTTGCGCAGTGCAGTGCTGAGCCTTGCCCGCCCGGCAAGCGGCGGCAGGGCTAGGCTGCCCAGCGCGAGCGCCACCGGCACAAACAGGTTGAGGTGCGCTGACAGGTGGAGCACGCGATGCGCCAGCGCGAGCAGCACACGCAAGGGTGTAAGCGTGGCGATGGCGTTGTAGCGCAGGTATTCCGGATTGCCGAAGGTGAAGCCGGTGCGCAGGCGATGGTAGGCGAACCAGGCGGCAAGCGGCAGTACCGGCAGGCACAGGGCTGCAATACGCTTGCCCGAGCCGCTATGAGAATTGCTGAAAGAACTTTTGTGCCGCACCAGCAGCACTGCTTCCCACGCGGCGAGTGCGAGCGGCGTGCCTATGGCGATCTCCTTGCATAGCGCGGCCAGCGTGAAGCACGCTGACATGGCGAGCAGGCCGGCCGGGGTCGCCTTCGGCTTGAAGGCAAATGCAAGCGCCCACAGGGTCGCTGCAGCGGCTAAAACGTCAGCATGGGCCAGCGTGCTCTGTGCAAACCATACCGGGTACGTTGCGGTGAGCAGGGTGACAGCAGTAGCTGCCCCGCGGCTGCCGAGTGCATGCAGCGTGAGCCGATATACAGCCAGCAGTGCCAGCGAAGCCGCGAAGAGCATGCTGACGCGTGTAGTCAGGGGAGAAAAGCCGAAGAGCTTCCAGACCGCAACCAGGTACAGCGACAAACCGGGCGGGTGAGCATTGCTGAGGGTAGAGAAGGGAACCGGGGAGCCGGTGCGGAAGAAGTCGTATGCCGCCGGGATGTAGTAGCCGGCCTCATCCCAGTAGTAAGGCAGGCGCAGCAGCGTGGCATGGGCTGCCAGCTCAAGGATGAAGATGAGGCAAAGGAGTGCAAGTGTGAAACTCGCACTCCCTTGTTTGCTTGGAATCAAGGAACGTTACTGGACGGGACGCGGGCCGACCGGCTCCAGCGCAATCTGGCCAAAAGTCTGCTCGTACTGCGCCAGGTTCTGACCCAGTATGTTGAAGAGTGCTTTCGCCTGCTGCGGGCTCAGGTATACGCCTTGCTGGTTCTCGATGACGACGTCATCCGGGGAAGTAGGGTGGGCCAGGCCGAACAGCAGAAAGATGTCCCAGACGCTGACGCGAACCTGAACACTGTTGGCATAGGTCTCGCGGTAGTTGGCACCTTGTGTTACGGCAAATGTGGGCTGGTTGTTTGAACTCATAGCCCCTAGAGTACACCGGCTTGCTGCCGAAGTTTGGTGCGAAAGGGGGGACTTGAACCCCCAAGGGTTACCCCGCCAGATCCTAAGTCTGGTGCGTCTGCCAATTTCGCCACTTTCGCATCTTTGCAATCAATAATTTACAGCTTGCAACTTGCTCTCTGAAGCACTGATGACACCCGTAGTACCAGTTTGTCCTCCTTCTCGTTCCAAGGGCGCCACCACAATCTCCATATGGCCGCCGGAAAGATGACCATACCGCTTCGTCATCTCGTAGAAAGAATGTCCCATCAGTTCCCCAACGGTTCGCAGATCAACCCCTGCCATCACCAGCCTACTTGCAAACGTGTGTCTTAGGCAATGCCATAGGAAGTCGAGTAGTTTCGCCTCTGACCGGCTCTCCTGGGTAGACCGGGGATCGGTTGTACCAGAGGTACAGAGCTCCTTTAGGAGCGCCGTTATTTTCCGACATGTGATTTCATCCCCAATGGACAATTATTTAACGATTTTTTCAAATACTTCAGTTGTTTCACGAAGCTGTTATGAAGCGGAGCCTAGCCTGATTCTGGAAAGCTCCCGCGATCGGTCCGTGAGACGTTGCAGCGAGATCAGGTGATTTGTAATGAGAATTCTCGTTATCGAGGATGAAGCAAAAACAGCCAAATTTCTCAAGAAAGGGCTCGGTGAGTCGGGGTTTGTCGTCGATGTAGCTTCAGACGGCCAGGATGGGCTGGAGCTGGCCAGAAGCTTGAATTTCGACCTCATCATCCTGGACATCATGCTTCCAGGCCTGGACGGGTGGCAGGTATTGACAGCTTTAAGGCAAGCCGGCAGAAACACACAAGTACTCTTACTGACTGCGCGGGATACCGTGCAGGAACGAGTTCGGGGTTTTGAGCTTGGGGCTGACGATTACCTTGTAAAGCCGTTCGCGTTTTCAGAATTGCTTGCACGCGTGCGATCCAGGCTGCGGCGAAATCCGGTTCGTCCCCAGGATGTGGTCCGCATGGCTGACCTTGAAATCGATCTTCTCCGTCATCGCGCTACTCGATGCGGCCAGAAGCTTGAGTTGACGGCCAAGGAATTTCTTCTACTGTCACTGCTGGCCAGGCGTGCCGGGGAAGTGCTGTCTCGAACGGTGATTGCGGAGGCAGTTTGGGACATGAACTTTGACAGTGATACCAACGTAGTCGATGTCAGTGTCAGGAGACTGCGCAGCAAGGTGGATGACCCGTTTGCGCAGAAATTGATCCACACAGTTCGCGGGTCCGGTTATGTTCTGGAAGCGGACTAAACTGCCGGTAGGCTTCTCACGAATCTGGCGGACATTGGCATTTCGGCTGACAGCGGCCTATGCTTCCGCCGGGCTGCTTCTGATCTTCCTGGCCACGTTCAGCCTTTACCTGATGCTGGTCTCGGAGCTGAACAAAAGCACGGAGCTGTTTCTCAAGGACAAACTGAACGTCCTGCGCACCATGCTTCGTGAGCGCCCCGAAGACTCGGACGGCTTGCGCGAGGAGGTTGAGCTTGAGTCTGCCGCGCGGCAATACGAGCAGTTCTACATCTGTCTGTTGGATCAACAAGGCAGACCGATACTCATGACGCCGGGCATGACCAAGGAACTGAATCTCTCAGGCATCGCTACTCTGTCCATTCCTCAGCATGGACTTGCCTTTCCCATGAAAGGAAGGAGCGGACAATCATTTCGCGTGATTGCCGCAACAGCACCTTTCGGCAACTCGACGAATCATCTGGTCACAATCCAGGTTGCGGTGAATGTCTCTCGAAAAGAAGAACTGCTGGCACGCTTTCGGCTATGGTTCTGGGTCACCTCGGCTGGAATGCTGGTTCTCTTTCCACTGGTCGGCTACCAGATCGCTCGCCAGGGCATCCGGCCGGTTGAAGAAATAGCAATGACCGCACGCCGTATCACCTCCAATCACCTGAGTGAACGAATTGCGGCGGAAGGATATCCGTACGAGTTGGCGTCCCTGGCTCTGACCTTCAACAACATGCTGGACGGGCTGGAGGATTCCTTTGAGCGAATCTCCCGCTTTTCAGCCGACATCGCACACGATCTGCGCACGCCGGTGAACAATATTCGCGGCGAAGCGGAGGTGGCGCTTGCCCGCGCGCGAACGATTGATGAGTACCGCGACGCCCTGGAGTCGTCGCTGGAGGAGTCTGTCCGGTTGTCCGATCTGATCGGCAACCTGTTGTTCCTGGCCCGGACGGAAAGCCCGCTGAACCACCTGCGACTGGAACCGGTTAACGTTTCCGAGTTGCTGGAGGGAGTCCGCGAGTATTACGATGCCTCTGCCGCAGATGCGGGAGTTGTTCTCACAAGCGCTGGAGGGAGTGAGCCGGTAGTTGCCGAACTGGACCGGACGTTGATCCAGCGGGCGGTGGGGAACCTGGTCTCGAATGCGGTAGCGCACACGCTTGATGGCGGCACGGTGGCAATGACTACGCATTGTGAAGCTACGCGGATTTCGATTGAAGTTACCGACACAGGGGTCGGGATTCCACCGGAGGCGCTGCCGCGGGTTTTTGACCGCTTTTTTCGTGTGGACCCATCCCGGTCCAAAGCCTCGGGAGGCACCGGCCTGGGCCTTGCGATTGTTCAGGGAATCATGCTGCTGCACGGAGGAAACGTCGAGATTGCGAGCGAGCCTGGGGTTGGAACCCGGGTGACGCTGCGCATGCCTACGACCAGGTCCATAGCGGATCTCGGTTGATGCCTGCCCGAAGCTAGTCGGGTTGCAGAGCAGAGAGGATGCGCTCGACGCATTCTTCCGGGCTAAGAGCTACCGTATCCAGACAAATCTCGGGAGCCTCCGGAGGTTCATAGGCGCTATCGATGCCGGTGAAGTTGATGAGTTCTCCGCTCCGCGCCCTTGCATACAAGCCTTTCGGATCGCGGCGCTCGCACTCTTCGAGTGGAGCATCGATAAAAATCTCCACGAACTCACCAGGGTCAAAACACGACCGCGCATTCTTACGCTCGGCGCAAAACGGACTGATGAACGAGACAATCACTACCAGCCCTGCATCCACAAACAGCCGCGAGACTTCCATAACCCGGCGCATGTTCTCCACCCGCGCAGCATCAGAAAATCCGAGGTCTCTGTTCAGGCCGCGACGGATAGTATCGCCGTCCAGCACATAGGTGTGCCGTCCGGCTTCAAACAGTCGCCTTTCGAGAAGGGTCGCAATGGTGGACTTTCCTGCTCCCGAGAGTCCGGTGAGCCAGAAACAAACGGGTTTCTGCCCCTTTTGCCGCGAGCGTGCTTCCTTGTCAAGCTCCATTGACTTTCAACACTACCTATTCCTTCTCTTCGTGGGCGGTCACTTCACCGATCATCCTAAGCTGAACCTAAGTTGACGGCCGGCACAAACAAAAACCCTCTCCCCAGTAGTCGGAGAGAGGGCCATTGCAGCGGGAACCTGTCTTAGTCGTCCAAGTCACCCTTGGGTGCCGCTTTGGTAAACGCACTCGGCGGGCGAACCTTCTTCTCGCCGGGGTACGGTCGCGTAAAGCCGGTCGACATATACCAGTTGAGATGGTTGACGGTATCCGGGTCCTCAGAGTCCGGCTTGTTCAATTTACCCGCGAAGACCTGCTTCTTTTTCTGAAGCCAGGCTGCCTTCATGGCCTTGGCCGCCGGTGTCATCGGTTCAAGCGAGGCGGTTGTCTTTGCGACACCCATATCCAGCGGAACCTGGTTGGGTACGTGCGACCACGGCTGGAAGTTTGCCGCGGGCGGTGTGCCCTGGACGAAAGCCGTGCTCATCGGCGAAGCCACCAGGTCGAACTGGTTCATGGGCGGTAGACCGAGGATTTGCTCCATGGTCCGGGTCATGTTGACCTGCGTGTAGTAGGTGTGGTCAGCCGGTCCGTTCTGCACCGTGTATGGGCTCACGATGTAGCCTGGGCTGCGATGACCGTCCACGTGATCGACGCCGTTCTGCGCATCATCCTCCTCGATAAAGATGGCTGACGAGGACCACACATTGCTATGGCTGATGGAGTCGATCATGCGTCCCACGGCCAGGTCGTTATCGGCCTGTTCCGCGTCCGGGGTCGGCGGGCCGCCGGTGTGATCGTCCATCACCCACAGGATACTGAGGGCCGGCACCGTTCCGGCTGCAATATCCTTGTTGAAGTCCTGCTGCCAGACATCGACGCGGAACTGGTCGGGAATGCCCAAGTCGAACTGCGGGAAATTGGTGATGAGGTGATTCGAGACAGCGGGGAGAGAGGACTGTGCCTGGACAGTATTCTGATAGAACAGCGTCGGCTCCAGACCGGCCTCAAACTTCTGCGAGTCGGCGTAGAACTGGCTCCAGGTCGGTTCAGTCGTCGCCCCGTTCGGCTGCTTGAACGTGTCGTTCTCGACGTACTCACCGTAGATTTTCACCGGCAAACCGGCGGCGGAAGCTTCTGAAAACAGGAAGCCCTTCTTCTGGTAGGCCAGCGCATCGCCGGCGTTTCCGCCCGGATAGCTGCGGACCCAATCCGGTGCCTGGATGTCGTCCTGGTATGGTGCCAGGGCTTCAATGATCCACTGGTGGCCGTCAGCTGATTGGCGGCTCGGGTCATAGAAGTTGTCGAAGAGCGGGAAGCGCGTTACCAGGTTGTGCACATTCGGCGTGTCCTTGCCGCCGAACACCGCCAGGGAGCTGTCGCCGTTGCCTGCTGCCACATCGCCGAGAATCTGATCGTAGGTGCGGTTTTCACGAATGATCAGGAACACATGCTTGATCAGCGACGGGTCACCGATCTTCTCCGGAAGAGCGACCGGCGTTTTTGCCGGGGTGCCACCGGAGGCAGACTGGATATTCTGTGTCAGATCCCAGTGATTGTTGTAGTAAACCTGCTGCGTCGCTGCTGCCAGTGCCCCAGGCTGCGCCAAGGGGAGCAAGGGAATGAGGCTGACCGTACCATTATCCTGATGCGTGTTGTAGTTGGTAACGC
>CAXSFX010000108.1:0-13339 GCA_964236655.1 uncultured Acidobacteriaceae bacterium
TGAAGAGCAGGCGCGGCTTGTGTCATTTGCCGCTAAAAACGATGCGCAGATGACCCAGGTGACCGAGATGGCTTCAATGGCCGGTACCGTGGGCGACCCGGTGCCGCTGCTGGTTTCATTGAAGGTTGTTGATCCGAAGGTTTACCCGTTTTACGGCACGTTGAAGCTGCAACCGGCTATCCCGTTTGCGCAGGCCCTTACGGACAACACCGTAGTTGTTGATGAAAGCCTGCTGGTGCGATTGCACACGCAGGTAGGCTCCATGCTTCGGGTGGGGGGGCAGCAATTTCGTATCACTGCATTGATCTCGAAAGAGCCGGACCGGCTTACCGCAGGCGTCGGCATCGGCCCGCGCGTTATGATGACCCGCCACGCTGTAGAAGCTATCGGGCTGCTGCAACCCGGCAGCCGGTCAACCGAGCGGTTTCTCTTCAAGCTGCCGCTGGGTGCCTCCATCATAGGCACACGCGCGGCGCTGGAGCATGCCTTGCCCGAGGCGCAAATCGGCGATTATCGCGAGGGCTCGCCGGAGCTGACTGAAGGGCTGGACCAGGCGCGCGGACTGCTGAGCCTTATCTGCCTGGTAGCCATGGTTCTGGGTGCCATCGGCGTGGCCATGGCCATGCGCGCGCACTTGCAGCAACGTATCGACGGCATCGCCATCATGAAGTCCATGGGTGCGCGCTCGGCGGATGTATTGCGCATTTACGCGCTGCAAACGCTGCTGCTGGGCTGCGCCGGGGCTTTGCTGGGCGTGGTGTTAGGGGTGGGGGTTGAGTGGGCGCTACCTAGCGTGTTGGGCTCGCTGCTGCCTATCCGCCCGCCGCTGCGGCTGCCCTGGCTGCCGGTGCTGGGCGCGTTTTCAACCGGCATCCTGACCACTATGCTGTTCTCGCTGCCGCCCCTGCTTGAGGTTCGTAACATTCGCCCGAGTGTGGTGCTGCGCCGTCTTGTCGAAACCGGTGAGCCGGGTCAGCCGGTGCGGGCTTTCTTCAAGCAGTTGCGCGGAGCCTGGCTGCAGATTGTCACAAGTGTCTTCATCGTGCTGGTGCTGGCGGTTATCGCGTCGCTGCTTTCTGACAACTGGCGCGGCGGTGTCTGGTTTGCGGGCTCACTTGCAGCGTCGCTGCTCATCCTGCTGGCCCTGGCCTCCGGCGTACTTCGGGTGCTGCGTGCCGGGCTTGACCGTACACGGCTGTCGCTGCCCTCTACTGTGCGGCATGGGCTGGCGAACCTGTACCGCCCCGGCAACCAGTCCGCGGCGGTGCTGGCGGCGCTTGGCGTAGGCGTCATGCTTATCCTAAGCGTCTTCCTGATGCAGCGTTCCATTGTGTCGCGCATGCATGAGGCCATGTCGCCCAACACGCCGAATGTGTTTCTCATTGACATTGCTTCGAATGAACTGGCAGGCGTCAAGCAGCTGGTACTGGCTCAGCCCGGTGCCGAGAAAAACTTTGAAGCACTGCCCATCCTTACCGGTACGCTTGACACGCTCGAAGGCACGCCGGTCCGCCGGCTCGACCGCAAGAAGTACCCCATGCACTTACGGCGCACACTCTCGTTTACCTGGGCTGACCAGGTTCCTGTCGGCATTAAAGTGGAACAGGGTGCGTGGTGGAGCAAGGACGACCTGCACTCTGTCGCCGTAATTGACCGTGTCGCGGACCGGCTGCACCTGCACATCGGCTCGCAGATAGGCTTTGCGTCTGACGGGCAGCGGTTCAACTCCACCGTAAGCGCGATCTACAAGGTGGATGGTCAGCATATTTCCAGTCGCAGCGAGTTCATCTTTGCCCCGGCGCAGCTGCGCGACATGCCGGTAGTCTGGTACGCGGCCATGCACATGCAACCGCGAGGGATCGGTGAGTTGCAAAGGGTGCTGTTTGCCAATTATCCGACTATTACGGCTATCAACATTGCCGATATTCTCGATACCATTCAGCAGGTTGTTGGGCAAATCACGCTTGTGATTCGCTTTCTTGCCGGGTTTTCCATTTTGTCGGGCATGGTGATTCTTGCATCGAGTATCGCCAGCACGCGCTTTCGGCGTGTACGCGAGGTCGTAGTGCTGAAAACCCTGGGTGCTACCCGGCCCCGCATCGCCGGTGTGTTCTCTGTTGAGTTTGTCGTGCTGGGCCTGTTGTCGGGCCTGGTGGGCACGCTGTTTGCAAACGCGCTGTCGCGCCTTTTGCTGCACATTGCCGAAGTGCCGTTTGTGTCGGACTTTTTTGCTGACGGCTCCGGAATTATTCTTACGACCATCCTCGCCGTAGGCACCGGCTGGGCGGCGAGCTTCAAAATTCTAGGGCAAAAGCCGCTGGAGGTACTGCGGGAGGAGTAGGCGATGCGCATAAACAGATAATCGGCAATATATTTGCCTCGCAGCCTGAATGAATCTTATAAATGGCCGATAGATCTTCTGTGAAAAGAATTTGGATGCTTGCGAAGAGTTTGCGATGATCGTGAGCGCACAGCAACGACGGCAAAGCGGCCGATGGCACTGCTCCGGAGAAGCAGAAATAGTCTTTTCCATGGACTTGCCGACAGTACATGCCAGGATCGCTGACTTGAGCGCGGAAGGCTGCCTGCTCATCCTCAAACAACCTGTGAAGCTTGATAGCGAAAAGCAGGTAGAGCTTACTTTCACAATCAACCAGCTACCGTTCCGCGTGCGAGCGACAATGAAGGTGAGCCGATCGACGACTTGCTATGGATTTCAATTTCTGCAAGTGAGCAGCCGTTCACAGCGGCACCTGAAAGAGCTCGTAGAGGAGCTGGAAGAGAGTCACCGTAAGCAAACCCGTGGCATGAAAGGTGCGAATACAGGTATTGAGTTGAAGGGCGGATGAATCACCTATGACATTTCCTCGGCGTGAACTTTGACGAGGGAGGCTCTTCATAGCTCGGCTCCAGGAATAGCTGGGATAGCTGCAAACCGCACAGGCGTTGGTTGCCCCCCAGAGATTCGAACTCCGATATGCTGAGTCAGAGTCAGCTGTCCTACCATTGAACGAGGGGGCAATGCACGTTAGCCGCAGTGTTGGTGCCTCTTACGACTCACTCGATCATAGCGAGGTGCTCCCCATTGGTCAATCTGTCCATCTGTCAATGATCGCCTGCACTGGAAGATCAATGATAGTTTGACGAGGGGGAGAAACGATGCGTAAGAAGGTAACGATCGTAGGCGCGGGTCATGTGGGGGCAACCGCTGCGCACTGGCTTGCGGCCAAAGAGCTGGCAGATGTTGTGCTACTGGATGTGATCGAGGGCGTGCCTCAGGGCAAAGGGCTGGATCTGCTGGAAGCCATGCCGATTGAGAAGCGCGACTGCGCCATTACCGGCACGAATGATTACACTGACTCTGCCAACTCCGACATTGTGATTATTACAGCCGGTATCGCCCGTAAGCCCGGCATGAGCCGCGATGACCTGTTGAATACTAATGCCAGGATCATGGCTGATGTGATTGCGCAGGTAGTCGGGACTTCGCCGAATGCGATTTTGATCGTTGTTTCCAACCCGCTCGATGCCATGGCCCAAGCCGCGTTCAAGCACTCCGGCTTTCCGCGCGAGCGTGTACTCGGCATGGCCGGCGTATTGGATTCGGCACGCTTTCGGACGTTTATCGCGGAAGAGTTGAAGGTGTCTGTCGAGAACGTAACCGCGTTTGTACTGGGCGGTCACGGCGATACCATGGTGCCGTTACCGCGCTATTCGACTGTTGCCGGTATTCCCATTACCGAGCTGCTTGATGAGCCGACTGTAACCCGCCTGGTGCAACGCACACGTGACGGCGGTGCGGAGATTGTGAAGTATTTGAAAACCGGCTCGGCCTATTACGCACCTGCCGCCGCAGCCATTGAAATGGTCGAGGCTATCTTGAAGGACAAGAAAAAAATTCTGCCTTGCGCGGCGTATCTGCAAGGTGAGTATGGGATAACAGGCTTGTATGTCGGAGTGCCGTGCAAGTTAGGCGCAAAAGGTCTGGAGCAGATACTTGAAATCAAGCTGACGGAGGATGAGCAGGCCGCGCTGCAAAAGAGTGCTGATTCTGTAAAAGAATTATGCGAGATTATCGGCGTTTAGTTACATCTTTAACTTAGTACAAGCTAACAACATACGATATTTACAGCAGCTTATGAAAAAGCCCGGCAGTTGCGCCGGGCTTTTCCAGGTTGACAGGAAACTTTATACCCGCTCAATCACAACCGACTCCAATACCACCGGTGTTTTCGGCTTGTCCTGCGCCCCACGCGGCAGCTTTGTGATTGCATCGATGATGGACTGACCCTCGATGACCTCGCCGAAGATGGTGTGGTTGCCTGTCAGCCAAAGTGTCGGCGCTACCGTGATGAAGAACTGCGAACCGTTGGTGTTCGGCCCGGCGTTTGCCATAGCCAGCTTGCCCGGCTTGTCAAACTTGTGCGGCGAGCCTTTGGTCTCATCCTCAAACTTGTAGCCGGGGCCGCCCATACCGGTGCCGTCCGGGTCACCGCCCTGCACCATAAAGTCCGGAATCACGCGGTGGAAGATCGTACCGTCATATAGCTTGGTGCCTGTCTTCTTCTCGCCTTTGTGTGACCACTCGCGCGTTCCCTCGGCTAGCTCAACGAAGTTCTTCACGGTCTTGGGGGCTACATCTTCAAACAGTCGGCAAACGATCTCGCCCTGCGTGGTCTGGAAGGTGGCATAGGTGCCGGGTTGACGAGCCATGGTTCGGGTTTCTCCTGGTAGTGGTAGTTATTGATAGCTACTGTGGAGTAGATGCAGGCGGAGCCGCCAGGGCTGGCACCGGCGGCACAGCCTCACCTGCGGGCACAATTGTGACCTTGTTTAACGTCACCGGGGTCAGCGGCTTGTCGCTTCCATTGCGGTCCACCTGGGCAATAGCCTTTTCCACGGTCACGCTTGCGTCATCGCACTGGCCGAAGATGGAGTAGCTGCCGTCAAGCGAAGGCTGCGGCGTTTCCGTGATGAAAAACTGCGATCCGTTGGTGTTCGGCCCGGAATTTGCCATGGCCAGCCGCCCAGGCACACTGAAGGTCAGCTCCGGCACAGTCTCGTCGGCAAACGCGTAACCGGGGTCACCCGTACCATCGCCCACCGGGTCGCCGCCCTGGATCATGAAGCCGGGGATGACCCGGTGAAAGGTCGTCCCGTTGTACAGGGGCTTTGAGTGCTGCTTCTTGTGCGAGACCGGATCGGTCCAGTCCCTGGTGCCGGTCGCCAAGCCTATAAAGTTGGCGGTGGTTAGCGGGGCTTCCTTGGTGAAGAGCTTGCACGTCATGCGACCCATGCTGGTGTCGAAGACGGCTGTGGGGCCGGTGGGCTGGAGCGCGGGTTTGATGGTGGAGTCGGGTGAATCTGGGAGGGGTGCAGCGGTCGGCGCAGTTGTGCCGGACGGTGGCGGCGTTTGGCTTGTCGGCTGCGGGGGCGGAGTGCCTGTCTGCTGTGCAAGCGCACCGGCGGCTGATAGCGATAAAGCAAAGAGGATGGAGCGGTATGCAAGATTCATGCTGTCTTTAGACTACCGAATCCTGTAGTTCCAAGCCACGCTCGGCTTCTCCGACCTAGGCGCGGCAGTCGGCATTTAGGTCGGCTACAGTTCGGATGACGTTCTGTGGTGAAGGCTGCGTTTGAAGGGTTTATTTACTTGATCGCTGTGCACAAGGGCTGGGTAGAGAGTGAAGGCGCACCTGTGGGGCAGAGGGAGTACACGGTGGCGCGATAAGCTGTTTAGGGTTGAACGTCAAAAACCGGCGAAGAATTCCTTTGCCCATCTTTATGTCATGGTTGTTGAAGAAAATAGAATTTAAAATAGTTAAAGCACGATCCTACCGTATGCGCTAAGGAAATAGTGAAAACTCTTAATGAGGCGCGTCAAGCTTGTTGTAGAAAGAATCTAATGCAGGTAAGATTTTGCACGTTTCCTGCTCGGCTCTGACTTGTGTAGGCTGATTGGGTTCTATGACTTGTTTGTTAGAGGCAAGATCTAGAATGTGAGGCGAGTTTGTCTGGAGAAAGAAAATACCAGAAACCTTATTTTTTGGAATCATGTAGGCATTAGTATATTTACTTCCATGGTCGAAAGTTACATAGTACGATGTTTCTGTTTCCTCTATCAATCGCACCGTCCAAGTACATGGTGCTAGCATACCGCTTTGTTTATCTAAGCTAATTCGTGCATAAGTTAGACCTGCGCCACCCCATCCGCTGTCTAGATAGCCATAGATAGCTCCTTGCACGCTTATAAAGATGCAAGGATAAAATATTATAAGAGCAGCTATCGACAATAAATTAGCGCGTCCTTTAGAGTTACCATGTTTAACTTCAAAGATCTTTGGCAATGCAAAAGCAAAAGTGCTGGATGCCGCTAGAAGTATTAACAGATATCCTAGTGTATGATCGATTCGCCAAAGGAGAAGAAGCTCTAACAAAAGTGATGCGAGCAAGATTGTTAAACCTTGGCGGCGGGCGCTTAAAACATTGTGAGCTGATTTTCGCTTTTCGGAAGATTTCAATGGTTTGATAACGCGGAAGTATCGAACTATAGGAGAGAAGAAAAGATAGCTCGCTATAGCATAAGCAGAAGAAACTATGACGAGGCACCACCAAAAGTTGGATAGATTGCTCGACGGAAAAGGAATATACAGTAATTTTAATACCAATGTCTCAGAAAAAGCATGCAACACCGCAAAGAAGGTACAGCTTTGAGGCAGAGACCGAACAGAACGAAAAAATATGCTTGTAGCAATTGCAGCGCAAGCTGGTGCAAGTAGAAATGTAATTATGGTTGCAAATCCTGCCGCAAAGAATTGAGATCTAGGAACGTAAATACTTTGTAGTCCATAGTTAGCAAGATAATGTGATACGACTAAAAATCCGTAGGCAGGAATAACGAGGATTGTAAAAGCAACGATCTGCGTTAAGCCAGATAGAACCTCAGCTTTCGATAAGCTGTTAAAAGGACTACTGATTTCAATCATTCCCAATTGCTCATTGTTACTGCGTAACTCCCAATCATAGTTGAGACCGAATGTACCTCTTTAGTCCTACCGCGTAAACACGTCCTTTACAGCCTGGATCATCACATCACGGCTTACATCCGAGATCGCCTTGGTCAGCGGCAGCATCTTTGGGCAGGAGTTGACGCAATTTTGTGAGAAGGCGCACTCCTGGATGCCGCCGTCGCCCATTAGGGCGTGCAGGCGCTCTTCCTTCAGCACTCTGCCCGTTGGGTGGTCGTTGAACAGCTTGGCTTGTGCGATAGTTGCCGCACCCACAAAGCCGGTTTCCTCGGTGTACTGCGGGCATACTTCCATGCAGATGGTGCAGGAGATGCAGCGTGACAGAGGATAGGCAACCTCCTGCTGCTGCGGGGTGATGCGCGGGCCTGCGCCCAGGTCGTAGCTGCCGTCGAGCGGCACCCAGGCTTGTACTCGCTTCAGGTTCTCAAACAGCACGGAGCGATCCACGGACAGGTCGCGCACCACGGGCATCTTTGAAAGCGGTTCCAGCCGGACCACGCCGTTGTCGTGCACGTTTTCAATAAGCGCGGAGCAGGCCATGCGCGCCTTACCGTTGATGCGCATGGCGCATGAGCCGCAGACTTCTTCAAGGCAGTTCGCGTCGTAGGCAATCGGTGTGGTCTCGCGCCCGTCCATGGTGACCGGGTTTGCCGCAATCTCCATCATGGCCGAGATGACGTTCATGCCTGTGCGGCGCGGCAACTCGAACTTGTCCCAGTGCGCCGGGGCATCCGGGCTGGCCTGACGCTTGATCTCAATGCGGACGATCTTGCCATTGGGCTTGCTGATCGGGATCGCTGCTCCAGTGAACTCGGGTGCCGGGGTGTGCGCGATAGCTGCCATAGATTTTATTTTACGCCTGCCCCGAACGTCTTTGCAGCCACTTTCTAATCCTGCCCGATGCTTACAACTTTACCAACATCTTCGGGGGAAACGGAACGGATCGACTTGCATCATTCTGGTTTCGCCGGCGCGTTGGGAGGCTTCGCACCAGCCCGGCGTGAAAACACCGTGTCGCCCAGCTTCAGCCCATCATACTTCCAAGCGGCAATCTTGCCTCAAGATGGCTTGCCAAGTACAAACGGCAGCTTCGTACTTTGCCGCACACAAGGCAAGACACCTAACAGCACTCTACTGGAGATTATGGTTACGTTTAGATAGGAAAGTAACTTGAAGCTACTTTTTTGCTGTCCTGACCGGATTACAGATTTTTTTCCAGAAAATCCTTTACATGCACCGGATTACCTTGTCCGTACGGTGTCGAGTAGTGCAAGGTCTTTCCTTGCAAGGAGATTTCTTCTTTAGCAGACCATCCGCATACGATGCTATCTATCTTTGACTGCACGGTAGTTTTCACAATATCCGATTCACCGCAAATTTGCTCTACCGTACTGCTCGCATTCCGCGAATCCTTCCAGGGAGCATTATGATCTTCGTCCACACCGCCCGCTCCTTTATAGGAGGCATAGTCCACGCTCAACTTGATATGGCTGTCGCATGTCTTATTCATGGACTTCTCATCCAACAGGATAGTTTCCTTGTCGGTCTCTATACCCTCTCGCTCCTTGAGCGACTGGCTGAGTGCCGGGATTGCAGTTGAAATCGTCGATGCAAGAAACAAGGCAAATGCAGCAAGCTTTCTCACTATGTAGTCTCCTTTTGAATGTGCAATCCAATAATAGGGTGCAGCAACAGATTGTCGTACGTCAGTGTATTACTGAGTGCAGTCTTCTATAACAAAGCAAAGGTGTCAACTTAAACTTTGGAGATGAACTCCAGGTAAATAAATTTTAGAACGGTTAGTCCAAGGCGGACTTAGATGGTTTACACCATTTGTGCATTTTTGAGTTAGTAATTGACAGGCCGGCGACAACCCCCGATGAACCTCGGGCGCGGCTCATCCCGGTGAAATCCGGCCTCTCTGGTGTTTGCAGACGCTTTTGGCTTCGCAGCAGGCTTACAGTTTCAACAACATCTTGCCGAAGTTCTCCCCGGTAAACAGCTTGGCGAGTGCGGCAGGGGCGCGTTCCAGGCCCTCTTCCACTGTCTGTCGCCATGTGAGTTTGCCCATGCCGATCCACGGCGGTAGATCCTGCATAAACTGGGGCAGTAGATCCATGTGGTCATAGACGATGAAGCCTTTTAGAGTCAGCCGCTTGCTGACAGCTTCCCGCATGCTGGAGAGGGAAGACTCGTGCTTGTCGGGCATTGTGCCGCACAGGGCAAAGCGGGCGTTGCGTTTCGCCGCAGCAAGCGCCGCTGCCAGATGTGCGCCGCCGACATTGTCGAAGTAAACGTCGATGCCCCTAGGCGCTGCTTTGCGAAGCGCTTCGGTCAGGTTCGGTGAGGCTTTGTAGTCAATGGCGTGGTCTACGCCGATCTCGCGCAGGTAGGCGGTCTTTTCCGGGCCGCCTGCTGACCCGATGACCGTGGCGCCTTTTGCCTTCGCGATCTGGCAGGCCGTTGCGCCTGTCGCTCCGGCTGCGGAGGAGACAAATACCGTATCGCCCGGCTGAACGTCCGTGATGTGCGTGATCCCGACATAGGCGGTGAAGCCGGTAAGCCCGGCGATGCCGAGGTACGCCTCGGCAGGCAGGTGTGTTGTGTCGATGAGCCGGAGCATGTCGCCGGGAGCATTGCAGGCTTCGCGCCAGCCCAGGGTCGAGAACACCTGATCGCCGGGCTTGAAGCTTTCATGGTTCGAGACGCTGACTATGCCGACCGCGCCGCCGTCAAGCACTTGGCCCAGGTTGTAGCGCTCCATGTGACCGGAGTTTTCCCGCATACGTCCGCGCATATATGGGTCTACGGACATCCATGTGTTGTGGACCTGTACTTCGCCGGGGGCAGGGTTGGGGAGTTCGATAGTTTCTATGGAGAAGTGCTCGGGGCCTAGTAGGTCAGTAGGGTAGGTGCGGAGATGAAGTTGACGGGTTGTGGGCATTAATTCTCCAGAAAGCTTCTTAGTCCCTATTAAAACCTGCGGCAGTACTCGCCAATTAAGAAAGAGTGCTTTCCCTAACTTCCAAGTAGTTTTTCAAGGCGGCAAGGTAGATGCCCCCACCGTTGTTTGTGAGTGTGTATACGGCATCCGCTTGCTGGAAGAAGCGATGTCGCATCCTGGTTAGTGGATCTCCTGATTCGTGCCTAACTCTAAAATTTCAATCGAGCTTCCGACTACGCGATAAAACATTCTGCACTCTACGTCATTTAGACGGAACTTAAGGTGATGCTCTCCTGTCGTTCGCATTTTGCCTCGACTTAGAGCTACGGGATCAGAGCAACTATGTAGTTCAATCAGTTTACTTTCAAGCGAGATTCTTTCGTCATGTCGCCTCTGCACTGCCCAGGATAAAGGCTGACGAGCAAAGATGAACTTTGGAAAGTGCATTGACCATAATTCATGCAGGCGTTTCGTCTCACCTTCCTCAAACGCGCTTTGCCGCCGCCGTTCCTGACCTACCTTTGCTTGTAAACGAGCGCATTCAGTCTTTAGTCCGTTTATTGTTTTTCTCGCTTCTTCTACTTTTTCAGCTTCCTGTGAAGCTTTTCTTTCCGCATCTACCAATTGTGCCTGTAACCGCTTCTGATCATCTTTACTGAGTACAGCGGAATCGTTCAATATCGAGCGAGCATGTGCAATAGTGATCTGGGTTAATTGTTCAGCCAGAGTAAAAGTCTGTAGCTTTAAGGATTCGGAGCTGATTTGGCTCAGCGAAGTAGATAGTGCATGCTCGTTTTCGGCTGCATTGAGGTTTGAATCGCTAACCGGAAAAGGAATCTGAGTATTGCCATTGTTCTCGGAGTCATGGGAAGGGATTGTTGACGGAGCTTGTCGCGGATGGTGAGAATCAACTTTCTGACAAACATTGGGTGAACTCGCTGGAGTGTTACTCGACTCTTGACCCGGCTGCTGCAAAAGGTTCGCTTTCTGCTGGAGGGCATGAGCAATCTCAGTTGATTTTTCACTAATGACCGTTGCTAGAGAGGCAGCATGTAGCTCTGTTGCATTTTTGGCTTTTGACAAACCATATTTTAGATCATGGACATTCCCATGAAAGTCTGACACGGCGTTTTCAACAAGTCTTTTGAAAAATGACATTTATCCAAACCTCATATCACATTAGCCGCAATCGTCGAAAAGCAAGTCTCATGTTAATTTTTTATATCTGCCTCATCATTAAGGCTTTGAGCGTCTTTCATTTAAGGTGGACTTATAGTCACTAACTTGATTGATACCAAGCTCTCGCAGGGACTCGCATTTTTCCGCTTCATCTGTGAGCCGATTACTTAACAGCGTCGTACCGCCTCGGCCTTGGCTTGATCCACTGGGTATCGACCGCTTCCATCGTGAAGCGCGGCTCGTCCGCATCCGGCGCGAAGCTGGCCTTGGTCGTCTTCAGGAACTTTTCATCATCCCGTTCAGGGAAGTCCGGCTTGTAATGTGCGCCGCGTGACTCATCGCGTAGCTGAGCCCCTTGAGTGACAACCCGGCCTAACTGCAGCATGTTATACAGCTGTCGTGTAAATGCGAAGCTGGTGTTTGCCCAGGCGCTCTTATCACTCAGGTTGATATTACGGAATCGCTCCAGCAGTTCGACAATTTTCTCGTCTGTCTCGCCTAGTGCCTTGTTATAGCGCAGCACGGTCACGTTCCGGGTCATGGTCTCGCCCAGCTCGCGCCATAGCTTGAAGGGGTTCTCCGTGCCGGTTGACGACATCAGCCGCCCGTTGATCTCTTCCTGCCGTTTGCACTCACTTACCCCGTAGCCGTTGGCAGGCGCGCTCGGCAGACCCTTGGCATACTTCAGCGCGTTGGGGCCTGCCTGGAAACCGCCATAAATACAGGAAAGCAGGGAGTTGGCTCCCAGCCGGTTCGCGCCATGGTAGTTGTACTCGCTCTCGCCAGCGGCAAAGATGCCGGGGATGTTGGTCATTTGGTCAAAGTCGACCCACAAGCCGCCCATGGTGTAGTGCATGCCGGGGAAGATCTTCATCGGCACCTTGCGCGGGTCATCGCCGACAAACTTCTGATAAATCTCAAGAATCCCTTCAAGCTTGCGGTCGAGCGTGGCTGCGTCGATGTGCGTCAAGTCGAGATACACCATCGGCTGCCCGTCAATACCCAGCTCATGCTCGTACACAACCTTGTGGATGGCCCGCGTCGCCACATCGCGCGGGACGAGGTTGCCATACTTCGGGTACCACTCTTCAAGAAAGTACCAACGGTCCGCCTCGGGAATCGAAACCGCTTCGCGCGGGTCGTTGAGCTTGCGCGGTACCCACACGCGCCCACCCTCGCCACGCGCTGACTCGCTCATGAGCCGCAGCTTGTCCTCGCCGGGGATGGAGGTCGGATGCACCTGGATGAACTCGCCGTTGGCGTAGTACGCGCCCTGCTGATATACCGCTGACTGCGCGGAGCCGGTGCATACAACCGAGTTCGTGCTTTTGCCGAAGATAGCTCCGATGCCGCCGGTCGCCAGGATGATCGCGTCGGCGTCAAACGTGCGGACCGACATATCCCGCAGGTTCATCGCGCAGATACCCCGGCACACCCCTTGCCCATCGAGCACCGACGATAGAAACTCCCAACCCTCGTACTTGGTGACTTTGCCTTCAGATTCGTAGCGGCGTACCTGCTCGTCCAGCGCATACAGCAATTGCTGCCCGGTAGTCGCCCCGGCGAAAGCCGTCCGATGGTACAGCGTCCCGCCGAATCGCCGGAAGTCGAGCAATCCCTCGGGCGTCCGGTTGAACGGCACACCCATACGGTCCAGCAGGTCGATGATCGCGGGTGCGGCATCGCACATATTCTTTACCGGCGTTTGGTTCGCCAGGAAGTCGCCGCCGTAGATTGTGTCGTCAAAGTGCGCGGCTGTGGTATCGCCCTCGCCCTTCAGGTTTTTGGCTGCGTTAATGCCCCCCTGCGCGCATACGGAGTGCGACCGCTTGACGGGCACAATCGAAAACAGGTCGACGGTACCGCCGGCTTCGGCAATCTTGTCAACGAGCGCAGTTACGACATCATCAGGCGCATCGTAGGCTTCCACCAGGACTTTCTCGCCGGGCTGGACACGGGTGGAGTGGCCGATCAAAATATCGGCGAGTTTTGCGACGCGCGGGTCATTCATAAAATACTGGTTCCTTCAAGTGTTGTAGCGAGAGTATACCCATTCAGCCGCCCTCAGATATGGGTATACTGCGGGCAGAACCGCCTAGAAAGAACCCCCACTATGCCTGATTACGAGCATTCGCTGACAATTGACGCTTCCCCAGAGACCGTGTTTGCCTTTGTGTCCGATATCCAG
>CAXSFX010000109.1:0-13285 GCA_964236655.1 uncultured Acidobacteriaceae bacterium
CGTTCTGGGAACAGGAAGCCTTTACCGACGCGGCATTTCCGCAGCTGCGCTTTATTGAACACAGCTTTGCCGGCGACAAAACCAACTGGTGGATTCCAAACCGGCAGGCGGTTGAAGCCATGCTGCGCTCGGCGGGCCTGCGGATCGACGCGCACCCCGAGGAAGAAACCTGGCTGTGTACGCCGGTGGCCGTGGAGCGCGACGGCAAACCGTTGCAGCAACTTGAATTTGAAGGAAAGCTTTGGTAAGGGGAACTGATGGTTGAAGCAGTGATGCTGTGGAATGAGCCGAACAATCTGTCGCACTGGAACTTCCACCTGGACCCGGGGTGGGAGAAGTTTGCCGCCATGGTGCGCTCGTCGTCGCGCGCGATCCGGGCGATCAATCCGGACCTCAAGATCGTGCTCGGCGGGGTGTCTTCCTGCGATTGGCGCTGGATTGAGTTGATGAAGTCGCACGGTGCACTTGAGGATGTGGATGTCGTCGCTGTGCACGGCTTCCCGCTGGACTGGAACCACTGGCATGTGAATGACTGGCCCACACGCATCGCTGAAACCCGTGTCGCGGCAGGGCTGCCGGTATGGGTGTCCGAGGTGGGCGCGTCCTCCTTTGGCGCGGAAGAAGTAGCAGCATTTGGCCTGGAACGCATGACCGCACTGCTCAAGGGAGAAGTTGACCGTATCCACTGGTACAGCCTGTACGACCTGCCGCCGAGCTGGGAGGCGACCACGCGCCACAAAGAGGCTGAGGGTTCCTCCTACTACCGCCACTACTACATGGGTTTGCTGCAACATGATGGAACGCCGAAACTGAGCGCAAAAATCTTTCCCGAGCAGGTAGCCGCGAACCCGGCACTGGGTTTGTGCCAATGGTTCCACTGGCATGACCACCGGCTCGATGCGGGCGTGGAGTGGATGAAGCAGCTGGGTGTGCGCTACCTGCGCACCGGCGTCAGCTGGGCTGACTCATACCGGCCCGATGCCCAAGGCTGGTTCGACCACCAGATGGCGATGCTCGCCCCCTTTGATGTCACCATGACGCTTTGCTTCACCCCCGCGCACCTCGGCATGGAAGAGCACTGGGCCAGCCCGCCGCGCGATATTGAAGGTTTTACCGAGTTTGCACGCTGGGCGGTGGGCCGCTACGCCGCGCCGCAAACGGCTGCGCGGGAGCGGGAACAAATCCAGCTTCCACATCTGCAAGGGCCTACGAGGCTTCTGCAGGAAAATGCGCGGGAGCAGGAACAAATCACGGAACAAACTTTGGCGCTGTAAGGAAAGAGGAAGCGCATGAGAACGAAAACGGTTTTGATCACAGGCGGTGCCGGTTTTGTAGGCTCGCACCTGGCCGACGGCTTGCTGCGGGAGGGCCACTCGGTGCGCGTGCTCGATAACCTGACGCCGCAGGTACACGGGCGCAAGCTGCCCACGTATCTCTCGCCTGAAGTGGAGATTATGTATGGTGATGTGCGTGACCGTTCTGCCGTGCAGCAGGCGATTGCAGGGGTGGACGTCATCTACCACTTCGCCGCAACCGTCGGCGTCGGACAGTCCATGTATGAAATCCAACGCTACATGGATGTAAATACCCTGGGCACCGCACAGTTGTTGCAGGTGCTGCTCGATACCAAGGAGCGTGTTGAAAAACTCGTTGTCGCGTCTTCCATGTCGATCTACGGCGAAGGCGCGTATACCTGCGGCACATGCGGGCCTGTGGCCCCGCCGATTCGCGGCAACGCGCAACTGCGCGCCGGTGACTGGGAACCCGTTTGCCCCACTTGCGGCGGCGCGCTGACGCCGCGGCCAACCGCGGAAAACAAGCCGAGCGAAGTGACAAGCGTCTACGCCCTCTCAAAGCGTGACCAGGAAGAATTATGCCTGACCTACGGCCGCGTCTATGATCTGCCCGTCGTCGCGCTGCGGTTTTTCAATATCTACGGCACGCGGCAGGCGCTGTCGAACCCCTACACGGGCGTAGCCGCCATCTTTGCTTCGCGCCTGCTGAACAACCAGGCCCCGCTGGTATTTGAGGACGGAGAGCAGCAACGCGATTTCGTCAACATTCATGACATCGTACGCGCCAATATCCTTGCCATGAAGCGTGCCGAGGCCAACGGGCATGTCATCAACATCGGCTCCGGCCAACCTATTTCCATCAGCCATGTGGCTGAGCTGCTTACAGCATCGCTGGGCAAGGACCTGCCGCACCAGCTGACGCAGCGTTACCGCTCCGGTGACATTCGCCACTGCTATGCAGACCTGTCAAAAGCACGCGCACTGCTGGGCTACGAGCCGCAGGTAACCCACGAGCAGGGTTTTGCCGAGCTAGTGGAATGGCTGCGTGCGCAGCAGCCGGAGGATAACGCCGAGACCATGCTTGGGGAGCTGAACAGCTATGGTCTTTCTGCCTGATCGTGTTGTAACGGAACAACATAGAATGCAAGGGGCACGTCACACCTCCAGGAGGTACTTTGAAGAGCAGTCGTGAACGTAGAGCGCTCATCACAGGCGGCGCGGGGTTTGTGGGTTCCAACCTTGCCGCGCACCTTCTCCGCAATACTTCCGCACATGTCACCGTGTACGACAGTCTGGTACGCCCCGGTGTAGAGCGCAACCTGGCATGGCTCCAGGCGCTTGCCGGGCCGGGCAGGCTCTCTGTAGTGCAAGGTGACGTGCGTGACGGCGCGTTACTGACGCAGGCCGCTGAGGGCGCAACGGAAATTTATCATTTTGCCGCACAAGTGGCTGTCACTACATCCATTGCGAACCCGCTTGAAGATTGCCACACCAATGTGCTGGGTACTCTGCATGTGCTTGAAGCGGCAAGGCTGTCGCGGCAAAAACCGCTTGTGCTTTTTACTTCCACCAACAAGGTATACGGGTCGCTTGAAGGCGTTGCGGTACGCCGCGATGGCGCGAAGTACATTTTTGCAGAGCCCGGTTTCGCAGGCGTGGCAGAGACGCACCCGCTTGATTTTCACTCGCCCTACGGCTGCTCAAAAGGATCGGCAGACCAGTACGTGCACGACTATGCCCGCATCTACGGGCTGCCGACTGTAGTGTTTCGTATGAGCTGCATCGCGGGTCCACGACAGCTCGGTACAGAGGATCAGGGCTGGGTAGCGCATTTTCTGTACTCCGCGCTTGAGGGCGCGCCGGTTACCATCTACGGCGACGGCTGCCAGGTGCGTGATGTGCTGCATGTGGGTGACCTGGTTGACGCCATGGAGCGGGCAGCGGCAGGCCGCGAGCGCACGGCAGGTGAGGTATACAACCTCGGCGGCGGCGCGCGGCAGGCGCTCTCTGTGCGGCAAGCCATTACTCAGATTGAAAAGCAGACCGGTGTCGCCATGCAGATCGAGCATGCTGAAGCACGTCCCGGTGACCAGCAGATTTACATCAGCAATACGGCGAAATTGATGGCGCATACCGGATGGCGGCCCGTGCATGGGCTTGACAGCATCTTCAGCGACATTTCAGCTTTTTGGCATAGTGACTTGAAAGGCACACGCACCCCGGCCGTACAGCAGGCCGGCGTAGAGCCGGTTTTGGAAGCTGTAACCCATGGGTACGTGGCATGAGCAAACGCTACGCGCTCATCAACCCGCGTTGGAGCTTTGAAGGATCGACCTACTTCGGTTGCCGCGATGCTCACCTTCCTCTGGAACTGCTGCATGCGCGCGAGGAGCTGCGCAAGGCCGGCCACGAAGTTGCGCTTGTGGATGCCCAGATGGAAGACCTGGCACCGGCACAAGTTGCGGCAAGGCTGGACGGCTTTGCCGCTAATTTTGTTGTGATGCCCACCGCGCCCTCGTACCTGTTCTGGCGCTGCCCTCCGCCTGAGCTGCGTATTCCGCAGGAGTGGGTGGCTGCGCTTCGGCAGGTGCTCACGGGCGAGCCGAAGTTTGTACTCGTAGGCCCGCATGGATCTGTAACACCGGCAGCCACACTTCGCAAAACCGGCTGCGACATTGTGATTCGCGGCGAGCATGACCAGGTACTGCCGCTGCTTGCCTCGCAACCGTGGAGCTGGATTGCTGGTTGCTGCTGGCAGGATGCAGCGGGGCTGCACCTGAGTGAGGGTCTGGGCGTGACCGAGATGGAGCAGCTTGCCCCCCTCGACCTGAGCGATTACCCGGTCGAGCTGCACACGCACAAGCACCATGTGTTTGAGCATGTCGAGGGGCTTGGCGCGGAGCTGGAGTATGCACGCGGCTGCCCCTGGTCCTGCTCGTTCTGCAACAAAACGTTGTTCCGCAACAAGTACCGCGAGCGGCCTGTGAGCGTAGTGCTGGCTGAAATCGATGCTCTGCTGGCGCGCGGTGTGAGCTATATCTACTTCATCGATGAAATCTTTGGGGTCGGCAAGAACGTGCGCCTGCTGCTTGAGGAAATTGCGAAGCGCCCGCTGAAGATCGGCTTTCAGACGCGCATCGACCTGTGGGATGAGGAAGGCTTCGACCTGTTGGGCCGCGCTCACACTATCTCGTTGGAGTGCGGCATCGAGTCGATTACAGAAGCCGGACGTAAGGAGCTCAACAAGAACTGCCGCCTTTCAACCAGCCGTATTGCTGAGCTGCTTGCCTACGCGCGCGAGCGAATTCCCTGGGTGCAGGCCAACCTGATTCGCACCGCGCAAGACGATGAACCGCAAGTGCGCGCCTGGCAGGCGGAGCTGCGCGAGAAAGGCGTGTGGGTGTCAGACCCGGTGCCCATGTTCCCGTTCCCGGGCTCTCCGCTTTACGTGCAGACCTTTGGCGCGGCACCGGATGACGAAGCATGGGAGCGTGCGCATCGCTACTATCTCAGCCTATTTTCCAGTGAAGGATTCAGTGATATTCAAGAGGAGAAACCGCTGGCTCTTGAAAAATTGGAGGAGCTTGCATGCATGTCCTCCTGACCACGGACGCGGTTGGCGGCGTGTGGACGTACACCGAAGAGTTAAGCGCAGGCCTGGTCCGCAGAGGTCACCGGGTTACGCTGGTGACGCTGGGCAATAAGCTCGATGCCGGGCAGCGCGCATGGGTCCAGGCCATGGAGTCGCCGTCATTTCAGTGTGTTGAAACCGAGTACAGGCTGGAGTGGATGGAGGATGCGAGCCAGGACATCCTGCGTTCGGCGGAGTTGCTGCGTGAGCTTATAGATAGGATGCAGCCGGACTTGCTGCATACCAACCAGTTCACTTACGGCGTGCTTGCCGACATGCTGCCCGTTGTACTGACCGGTCACAGCTGTGTGCTGAGCTGGTGGGAGGCCGTGCACGGCATGGGAGTGCCGGATACCGGTCGTGTGCGGGCCTACACTGCGCTGGTTCGTGCCGGCTTGCAGGCGGCTACGCTGCTGGCTGCGCCTACCGCATGGATGGCGCGCGAACTGCGCGAGCAGTACGGCATCAGCAGGCACATTGAAGTGATTCCCAATGGACGATCGCCTGCCTTGTTCTCACCCGGCAGGCCCAAATTGCTGCAAGCGCTTACCGTGGGTCGGGCATGGGACCCGGGCAAAAATGTTGGGCTGCTTGCACAGGTTGACGTCCCCATGCCGCTGATCATCGCCGGCGAACCGCAGCCGCCTATTCAACCTGCGCATGTATCCGGTAGCAGGCGCGCAAGCAGCATCGGAGGGGTAACCTACCTGGGAAAGCAGGACGCAGCGCAGCTCCGCGAACTGTACAGCTGCACTGCTATTTACGTTGCAACCTCATGCTATGAGCCTTTTGGACTGGCACCGCTTGAGGCTGCATTGAGCGGCTGTGCGCTGGTGCTGAGCGATATTGCTACACTGCGTGAGATTTGGGGTGATGCCGCGGAGTTTTATCCGAGCGGCGATGTGCGCGCACTTGAGCGCGTGCTGCGCGGTCTGGCTGCCCATCCTGAGCGCATCGACGATCTTGCTGCTCGCGCCCTGGCCCGCGCCCGCACTCGCTACACAGCCGATACGATGGTCACTCGCCATGAGGCGCTGTACAGCTCGCTGGTACAGGTCCCGGTTCCGGTCGCATGAGCATGCGCCGTGTAGTGTACTTTGCGCATTCGATACGCTCTGACTGGAACAACGGCAACGCTCACTATCTGCGCGGGCTGTTGCGCGGCTTGCATTCGCTTGGCCACGCGGTAACCGTGCTTGAGCCTGAAGGGAGCTGGTCCTACACGAACCTGCTGCTTGAAGGCGAGCGTGGCCGCAGCTCGCTGGCACAGTTTGCCGCGGCATACCCGGAGCTTGATGTACGCACCTACGAGCAAGTCGCAGACTCCTTGATTGAAGATCCGTTGCCGGAAGAGCAGTTGCGCGAGGCCGATATTGCCATCGTGCACGAGTGGACCGAGCCCGCACTTGTCGATCATGTGCTCGCGCTGCGGGAACGCTACGGCTTTCGAGCGTTGTTCCATGACACGCATCACCGCGCATCGTCGAGCCCGGAGCAGCTATCGCGTTTGCGCGTAGCCGAGTTTGATGGAGTGCTCGCGTTTGGTGAAGTGCTGCGCCGCATCTACCGTGAGCGGTGGGGTGTCGAGCGCGTCTGGACGCTGCATGAGGCTGCGGATACATCCGTGTTTTTTCCGCGACCTGCTGAACCAATCCGCGACCTGATCTGGATCGGCAACTGGGGCGACGACGAACGTACTGCGGAGTTGTCGCAGTTTCTACTCGCGCCCGCGCAGCAGTTGCCCGCCCAGGGTGCACTGGTGTACGGCGTACGCTACCCGCAAAACGGCCTGGACGCACTCGCCGCAGCAGGTGTGGAGTACGGCGGCTACCTCGCCAACCTGGATGCGCCTGCCGCATTTGGCACCGCACGTTGCACGGTGCACGTACCGCGCTGCCAGTATGCGGCGCAACTGCCGGGTATACCTACCATCCGCGTGTTTGAGGCGCTTGCCTGCGGCATCCCGCTGGTGTCAGCACCGTGGCACGATGCCGAGTCTTTGTTCGGCCCGCATGATTTTGCCTGGGCGCGCGACACCGACGAGATGACCGGCACTCTACGCGAACTGCTGTGCGACGAAGCCGCTCGCGCACAACGCGCGGCACAAGGCATGGCCACTATTTGCGCCCGTCACACGACCATGCACCGCGCCGAGCAGCTTACAGGCATTTTTGACGAGGTGCTTGCATGAACATCCTGGCCTTCGGCTCCTCGCTGCTCTCCTCCTACTGGAACGGAGCCGCCACCTACTACCGCGGTATGTACAAGTACCTGCACGCGCTGGGTTACACGATCACATACGCGGAGCCGGATGCGTTTAACCGGCAGGCGAACCGTGATTATGACTCCGTGTCCTATGCGCGTTCGCTTATATATCAGCCCGGCGAGTGGGAAGCGGTGCTGCGCGAGCTAGCGCCCCACGCTGACCTGCTGGTGAAGCATTCCGGAATCGGCGTGGATGACGCAGAGCTTGAAACGGCATTGCCCGGCTATCGCGCGCCCGGTGCACTGGCCTGCATTTGGGACGTGGATTCACCGGCGACGCTGGAGCGTGCAAATGCAAACCTGAACGATCCTTCGTGGGAGAGCGTGCCGCGCTATGACGCGGTTATTACCTACGGCGGCGGTCCTCAAACGGTTGCAGGCTACAAGGCCCTGGGTGCGCCCGTGTGCGAGTCGATCTACAACGGCCTCGACCCGGACACGCACCACCCGGCAGCGCCGGACCCGCGCTACGCAGCCGATCTTGTCTTTCTCGGCAACCGCCTGCCGGACCGCGAGCGGCGCGTGGAGCAACTGTTCCTGTGCGCCGCCGCGCTTGCGCCGGAGTTTACCTTTCTGCTGGGCGGTGAAGGCTGGGGCGGCAAGCCCATGCCGCCAAACGTGCGTTGGCTGGGGCACGTGCCGACCACCGAGCACAACGCGGTGAACTGCTCGGCGCGCATGGTGCTCAATATCAATCGTGAGTCCATGGCGCACGTAGGCTTCTCGCCGCCCACGCGCGTGTTTGAGGTAGCAGGCAGCGGTGCGTGCCTGCTGTGCGACGCATGGCCGGGCGTTGAGACGTTTTTCGTGCCCGACCAGGAAATCCTGGTGGTTCGCACAGCCGAAGAAATTGTTGAGGCACTGCGAAGCCATTCCACTGAGTCCGCGGGAAGGTTGGGCGCGGCTTTGCGCGCCCGAGCCCTGGCAGAGCACACCTACGCACAGCGCGCGCAACAGGCACATACACTGTTACAAACGCTGTGGGCAGCCAAGGGTCGCGCATGAAGATCAGTATTCTCGGTCTCACCATTACGTCCGCATGGGGCAACGGCCATGCCGTTACCTATCGTTCGCTGTGTAAAGCACTGCACAAACGCGGCCACAGCATCCGCTTTCTTGAAAAGGACGTGCCCTGGTACAGCGAATACCGCGACCTGCCCGCACCGGCATTTTGCGAGGTCACGCTCTACAAGCAGTGGAGCGAGGTGGGAGGCTGGCTTGAGGCAGCAGCAGAGAGTGACCTGATTATCATCGGCTCCTACTTTCCCGATGGTATGGCCGCAGCGGACACCCTGCTCTGGAACGCGGACTGCCCGGTATTTTTCTACGACATTGACACGCCGATCACCATGGAGCGCCTGCGCCGCGAGAAACAGGTGGAGGCTGTGCGGGCCGTCGATATTTCACTTTTCGACGCCTACCTGAGCTTTACCGGCGGCCCGGTTTTGCAGGAGCTGCGTACAGTGTTTAAGGCGCGGCGCGCATTTCCACTGTACTGCTCTGTGGATGCAGAAGCGTATCAGCCCCATGTGTTTGACGAGCAGTTTGCGTGTGCTTTGAGCTACCTGGGCACGTACTCCGAGGACCGGCAGCCGAAGTTGGAAGAGTTGCTGCTTGAGCCCGCGCGGGCGCTGCCTGGTGAGCACTTTACGGTAGCGGGTGCTCAGTACCCGGAAGGGGTGCAGTGGCCTGCGAATGTGCAGCGTTTCGATCATGTCGTACCGGACCGGCACGCGGCATTTTACGGCGCCTCGCAGTTCACTCTTAACCTGACTCGCAGCAGCATGGCAGCCGCAGGCTGGTCACCATCCGTGCGGTTGTTTGAGGCTGCGGCTTGCGGCGCGGTGATTATTTCTGACATGTGGCCCGGGCTTGGGGAGCTGCTTGTGCCCGGCAAGGAAATTTTGGTAGCCCATAGTACGGACGACGTGCTGCGCCTTCTTGCGGACACCACTCCCGCTCAGCGCAGCGCCATCGGTGCAGCGGCGCGCGTGCGCATCCTGGCCGAGCATACGAGCGAGCATCGTGCCATGGAGCTGGAACAGATCGTAGCGGGCGTACTTGACGGCAGCGTGCATGGCACGGACATAGATACGGGCACGGACACGGAGAGTCCAAGCCGCTAGCATGCTTTTGGCTCAACAATTGCTTGCGCAGGCGCAGGCGTTACTTGGCGAACGCGCAGTTGGGGAAGCACATCAAAAGTTTGTTGAAGCCACGCGACTCGGGGCAGATATGGATGCCTGCATTGCAGGCCGCTGGGAGTGCTCCATGCTGCTTGGGCGCTTTGCCGAAGCCTGGCAAGTGAGCGGCGAAACCGAAGGAAAGTCCGAACAATTTTGGGATGGTGCGCCGCTGGACGGCAGGCACGTAATGCTGCGCTGCCTGCACGGCTACGGCGATGCGCTGCAGTTCATCCGGTATGCTCCCCAGCTTCGTGAACGGGCTGCGTCGTTGTGCGTGGAAACGCACCCTGCCATGGTGCCGCTGCTCAAAGCTTGCAGTGGCGTGGAGCAGGTTATCACCTGGGAGCCTGCACCGGCAGTCATGCCGCACTGGGATACGCAGACAGAAATCATGGAAGTTCCCCGGATTGTGCGCGCTGACCCTGCGAAGGATAAAACGGCAATTCCGTATCTCGACGCCGCACGGCTCATCGCCACCAGTGAAACAGCGACGGTGACAGATCGGCTGCTCCAACGCAAGACGCGGGGCCGCATGCAGGTGGGGTTTTCATGGCGCTCCAGCGACTGGAACCCGCTGCGCTCCGTGCCGCTCCCCAAGCTGGCGGCAGCGCTTGGGCAAGTCCACGGCTGCGACTTGTACAGCCTGCAGCATGAGGGCGATAGTGAGCTTGCAGTGACGGAGTCCATTGCAGCCGAGCTACCCGACCTTACTGTGCGTATGGCGCAGCTTGATGCCGTGGTGACAGTGGATGGGGTGCTTGCGCACCTGGCCGGCGCACTTGGCAAACCGGTGTTGTTACTGCTGCCGTTTGCGGCCGACTGGCGCTGGGGCTTGACGGACCGAACGCCCTGGTACCCGCGCTTCCAGCTTTTTCGACAGCACGTGCCGGGTGACTGGTCTCAACCGCTCGCCCAGGTCGCGGCAGCATTGCAGCATCTTACCGGGGTATGACGTACGACGTAATTGTTCTGGGCGCGGGCATCGCGGGCCTGGCTGCGGCGCGCACGCTTGCAGAGGCCGGAAAATCCGTGCTGCTGCTGGAGGCACGGTCCCGGATCGGAGGCCGCATGCACACACTGCATGTTCCCGGGGTCGAGCATGCCGTTGAGCTGGGGGCCGAGTTTATCCATGGCCGCCCGCCCGCGCTGCTTGCCCTGCTTGCGGAAGCCGGGCTTGCCATCTACGAGACGGAAGGGGAGCAGTTTTGCTTCGAGGATAGTCGCGTGCAGGAGTGCCCGGAAGATGACAGCCCGGAAAACGAAGACACGCTGCTTGAAGGCATGAAGCGTGCCTCCGACGAAAGCGGCGACATGAGCTTTGACGCATACCTGGCGTGCTCCAGCGGGTCCGAGGAAGCCAAGGCACGCGCCCGCAGCTACGTGGAAGGTTTCAACGCGGCAGATGCGTCTGAAATCGGAATCGAGGGCCTGGCGAGGCAGCAAGCGGCTGAGGACGCCATCGAAGGCCACCGTGCGGCCCGCGTAGTACGAGGCTACGCAGCACTGGCAGAGTATGTACGGGACCGCGCCGTTGCGGCGGGCGTAAAGCTCCTGCTTGAGACGCCGGTAAGCCGCATTAGCTGGCGCGCAGGGGCTTGCACGGTACATGGAGAAAGCAGCCGGTGGAACGCGAGGCAGGTAGTTTGCGCTTTGCCGCTGGGTGTACTGCAAGGGGGTGCTGTCAGCTTCGACCCGGAGCCGAGCGTTGCCTTCCGTGCCGTGCACAGCCTGCGTCCGGGTGCGGTGCAGCGGCTGGTGTTGCAGTTTAAGCAGCCGTGGTGGGCCGGGGCCCAGCCGCATATGCGCTTCCTGTTTGCGCCGCCGCTACTGCCGCCTACGTGGTGGACCACCGCGCCTCGCACGAGCCCGCTGCTGACCGGCTGGGTGGGCGGCCCCAAGGCCCTGCGCATGACCGGCAAGCCGCTGCTTCAGGAAGCATTGCGCACGCTTGACACAATGTTTGGAGCGAGGAGGCAGACGCCGGTTGCCGCGCACACTCATGACTGGCAGCAAGATCCATACTCCTGCGGCGCGTACAGTTACGCACCGGCTGGGGCCGCTGATGCATACCGCACCCTTGCCGAGCCTATAGAAGACACGCTGTTTTTCGCAGGCGAACATACCGACATCACCGGCCATCCGGGCACGGTCCACGGCGCGCTAGGCTCCGGGCTGCGTGCCGCGCATCAGGCGCTTACTTCGCGCTAGCAGGCGCTGCTACCCACGCCTTGCCGCCGAAGCCGTTGTGCCAGATGCTCACCATCCGGCGCGTGTTGGCGATGTTCACGACCGGGTCGCCGTCGAGCAGCAGAAAATCCGCTTGCCTGCCTACAGCCAGGGTGCCTGTCTGGTCCTCAATCCCCAGCAGCTTCGCGTTTGTTTCTGTCGCGCAGCGGATTGCCTCTGCCGGGGTCAGCCCGGCTTCGACCATCAGTTGCAGCTCGCGGTGCTCGGCGTAGCCCGGCAGCCGTACCGGGTCCGCGCCGGAGTCGGTTCCAAACGCGACCCGCACCCCGGCGGCATACATCAGCTTCAGGTTGGTTTTTGCCATGGCGAAATCCTTGCGGTGCTGCGCTGTCAGCGGATCGTTTGCCACGCTTGCGCGGTATGCATCGCTGCGCAGCTTTGCCAGCTCCGCAGGCGTAGTCGCATGGATCAGAAAAGGGTCGTTCAACAACTCCGGATGATCGGCAAACACAAAGAAGGATTCATCGACCGTGAGAGTCGGGATGTAGTACGTGCCTTGCCGCTTCATGGCGACAATCAGGTCGCGGTCTACCCGCTGGTCGCGCACTGAGTGCGCCAGCACGTCTACCCCGGCAGCCACCAGGGCTTTGGCGTCAGCCAGCGAGTACACGTGAGCGGCCACTGGCAGGTGCTGCTTGTGTGCCTCATCAATCACCGCGGAGTATATGGCAGGCTGCATTTTCGGCAGCTTGCCATAGGAATCATCTACCCAGACCTTGATGAAGTCCGTGTGACGCCCGGCGGCTTCGTCTACATCGCGGCGCGCCTCCTCCGGGGTCTTCGGTTGGTACAGCTGGTCGCTGTCATGCGGCCCCTGCGGCGCTCCACCCGGTACACCGATGCCTCTATCCGCAACAAATACCGTGGCACCGTCCATGTTGCCCGCCGCCTGCTGCGCTCGCACCGCGTAGATCAGGTCGCGGTTCAACCCCAGTGACAGCATATGGAGCACGCCGTAACGCTCATACTGGCGCAACTCCGCCAGTACGTGGGGTGCCGTGTAATAGGTGCTGCTGACTGCCGTGCCATCCACCCGGGCAAGGTGGCCATGCGCATTGATGAGCGCAGGCATCATGGTCTCCCCATGCGCGTCCACAATGTCTGTCCCAGGCCGCAGGGTTTTTGCAGTCGGTGTGCCGGCTAGGATGGACTGGATGCGCGCACCCTCCACAACTACAGTCACGTCAGTCCGGGGCGGCTTCGCAGTGCCGTCAACCAGGCGAACGTGTTCAATGGCCGTGACATGCTGCGTTTGCGCCGTAGCTGCGCCCGAGAACAGCAGGAGCCCGTAAGCACAGAATGTTCGTTGTGAAAGCTGCATACCAGGCTATGACGCAGGGCAGCGTTGCCGGGTATCTACGTTTTGCATCCTATTTTGTAACTCTCCTCATCCCCGGAGGGAATAGAAAAGGATAGCAATCGCATGATCCAAGCTGACGTATCAACACAACTGGATGCGAATACGCACCTCAGCGTAGCTCCAAAGGCAGACGGAAGCACTGCTGAAAATGTAGCCGCACAAGCCGGCAGGAGCCCGCTTGCGTATGCCGCGATAGTTTCTGCGGTTTACCTGCTGCGCAAACAAATCTTCAGCCCGGCAGGCCTATTATTTGTGGCAGGCTTTTTCGTGGCAAAACGTGTCAAGACGAGCCAGGTACAAA
>CAXSFX010000110.1:0-13229 GCA_964236655.1 uncultured Acidobacteriaceae bacterium
TGTAGATATTTCCTGATGGGGCAACTGTCAGGCCGTAAACCTGATTCGAAAATGTCGCGCTCGTCGCGGCTCCACCATCACCTGTATAACCGTTTGCACCCGTCCCCGCCACAATGCTGATAATACCTGTACTCGCAGTAACTTTGTAGATTACAGTGCCTTGTGTAGAGTTGGCATAGGAATCTGCAAAATAATAATTTCCGTTTGTATCGACCGCAACAGCAGAGGGACCATAAAGGTTGGCGTATGTAGCGGGCACGTTGTTGGCAAGGTAGGTGGTTCCTCCGCCGGCAACGGTGCTCATGGTCTGAGCTAACGCTGTGAAGCCAGTGAAGAAACTGGAGCAAGCAAGTAGGATGGGAACGGTAAGAGCGTGGAAGGAATTCTGCATTATGATTCTTTCTAAAACAGTTGAGTGAAACGTCAATATCGTGAAAAGCAGGCTCTTTCGCACCGCAACTTAGATCCGTTTTATACCTCAGTTGAAGCCGATTAATTAATAAACCACCCTAGGATGCTTCTAAGGTAGTTTTCGGATACCTATCACTCTAGACATTTGTCAAGCGCACCTAATAAATTTAGATGGCGTTACGAACTTTCCTCTTTCTTCAAGACAGAACCGTCGCGGTAAACCAGAAACGTTGCACATACCGGGCTTACGCCCAGCCGCCTGTAAAGACAGGATAGGAGCGCGGTCTTCAGCCCCCGGACCTTGATCCCTCCCACTACTTTCATCAGCGTGCAGCCTGGCGCTACCGCTTTGGGGTACCACAAGGGGCAGCCTCTGCGATTGCGCATGGCGACGCGCGGCAGCTTCTGCAACACGGGGAGGGTCATTTCAGTATGCTGCTTACGTCTCCACCCTATTGTGGAGTCACAAATTACAGGGTCGATAACTGGATTCGTCTCTGGATGCTTGGCGAGGGTGCGCTGCCCGAATACACGAGTGCTCAGCGCTATGGGAACAAGACGCAATACCTTGCCATGCTGCGCAGCATTTTTGCTGCTGCCAAGCCGCTTCTGGATAGCAGAGCGACTATTTATGTGCGCACCGATAGCCGCGAATTTACGCGCAATGCAACACGAAATGTGCTGGGGGAACTTTGGCCGGACTACCGATGCTTTTCAAAAGCGGAAACACCCAGTCGTTCGCAGACGAGCCTTTTTGGCGGCAGGCAAACCGGCAAACCCGGCGAGACAGACTTCCTTATGCTTCCGGCAGGTGCAGCGCCACACGGCTTCGATGAAAGCCTGCCCGCAACTGCATCTGTTACCCCACTGCAAATGGCAACCCAATGATGATCACTGTCAAAGCTGCTAGAGCATAACCTGTGCGGTACGATCAGCCTTGCATGCCTCCTCCTGAAAAGCTGTCTCTGCTGACGCCCATACAGTACGTCAAGGGCATTGGGCCTCGCATTGGGGAGTCGCTCAAGACCAAGGGCATTGAGACGGTTGAAGACCTTTTGCACCGGCTGCCGTTTCGCTACGAGGACCGGCTGCACCCGGTGCTGTTTACCGAACTGCGCGTGGGCGAGATGGCAAGCGTGATCGGCCAGGTACGCGGCTCGGCGCTGCTGCACACCGGAAGAATGCCGATTTTTGAGCTGGTCGTGGGGCAAAATTTGCAATCGCTCAAGTGCATGTGGTTCCACGCAGCGTACCTCAAAGACAAGTACCAGGCCGGACAGTGGGTGGTCGTCTATGGAAAGGTAGAGCCGTCACGGTCGGGCTCCGGCTACAAAATGATCCAGCCGCAGGTGGAAATCCTGCCTGACAAAACCGAGGAGGGTCCGGAAGGGGAGCTGCTGGAAGTAGGCCGCATCACGCCGATCTATGAGTCGCTCGGCGGCAACCGCCTGCACACGCGCTGGTTGCGCCGCGTGATGCACACGATTTTGACCGAGCTTGGCAGCAATGTGCCGGAAACGCTTCCGGAGGCCATGCTGGCGCGCCTGGGGATGCCGGGCCGTGCTCGGGCATTGCATGAGGTCCACTTTCCGCCCGCAGGTACGCCCATGGCTACCCTGGCAAGTGCGCGGACCCCGGCGCAGCAGCGGCTTATCTTTGAAGAGCTTTTTTTTCTGGAGCTCGGTCTTGAGCTGAAGCGGCGCAAGGCGCGCGAGCAAGCCGGTATCGCCTTTGTGACCGACGAGGGCGTGCGCAAAGCTTTGCGAAATGTACTGCCGTTTCACCCCACCAAAGCACAGAAGCAGGCATTGGCAGAGATCGCCGAAGACATGCGCCGCGCCACGCCCATGCGGCGACTGCTGCAGGGGGATGTCGGCTCCGGCAAGACGATCGTAGCTGTGCAAGCCATGCTGATTGCGATTGAAAACGGCTACCAGGCCGCGTTGATGGCACCGACAGAAATCCTGGCAACGCAGCACTACCTGGCCGCGCGCAAGCTGCTGGAGCGGGTTAGCGAGGCAGGGGGACGCCCCTACCGGGTGGTGCTGCTGACCGGCTCGCTTGACGCGGCACAAAAACGCTGGAACCGGCAGCGCATCGCCGACGGGAGCGCCGATCTGATCATCGGCACCCACGCGCTGATCGAGGACAAGGTCGAGTTCGACAACCTGGGCCTGGTGGTGGTGGATGAGCAGCACCGCTTCGGCGTGATGCAGCGCTTCAAGCTGATGCGCAAGCCCGGCGCGGCGGAGCCGGACCTGCTGGCAATGACGGCCACGCCGATTCCGCGCACGCTGGCGCTGACGCTCTACGGCGACCTTGAAGTCAGCATCCTGAACGAGCTGCCGCCGGGCCGTACGCCGATTGTGACCCGGCAAGTGGCCGACGAACGCGCCAGCGAAGTGTGGGAGTACGTGCGCAAGGAAGCTGCGCGCGGGCACCAGGCGTACATTGTGTATCCGGTTATCGAGGGGCCGAAAACCGATCAGCCGGAACTGGATTTTTCACCTGCGGAAGTAACGGTTGCACCGGCCAAACGTGCTGTAAAGAAGGGTAAAACGGGCACCCTGTTTGCCGGGCTCGCCGAGCCTAAATCCGTCGGGAAAAAGCAGACCGCCAGTGAGGGTACAAGCAGCCTGAAGTCCGCGACCGAGATGTACGAGGAGCTGCGCCACGGCCCGCTGCACGACCTGCGCCTGGGCCTGCTGCATGGCCGGTTGAGCTCTGACGACAAGGAAGTTATCATGCGCCGGTTCGGGCGCGGCGAGCTCGATGTACTGGTGGCAACCACAGTGATCGAAGTCGGCGTAGATGTGCCGAATGCGACTACCATGGTCATTGAGCATGCCGAGCGATTTGGCCTGGCGCAGATGCACCAGTTGCGTGGGCGCGTGGGCCGGGGCAGCGCCCGATCCTGCTGCGTGCTGATGACGGGGGGTCGCATTTCCGAGGCATCCGCGGAGCGGCTGGCGGCAATGGTCCGCACCCAGGACGGCTTTGAGCTGGCTGAGCTCGACCTGGAACTGCGCGGGCCCGGCGAGTTCTTCGGCACCCGCCAGTCCGGACTGCCGGACTTCCGTGTGGCCAGCCTCATCCGTGATCGCGCTCTGCTGGAGCAGGCCAAGGCAGAAGCGCAAGCCTTTGTCGCCGCACCCGACAAGGAAGCGACTCCGGAGGAAAAGGCGGCTGTGTGGGCTTCCCTGCGCGAAACATGGCAGCGTCGGTACGGCCTTGTGAATGCCGGATAGGCACCTCCTCCACAAGCCACCTCGCGCACCGCTTCTTCATGAATGCGCCTGAATCGCTTGCGAAGTCGCTTTCATTGATTAGGCAGAGATTGTGGGTTGGGGGTGTCGAGCGCCTCGGCAATCCTGCGCCAGTAGGGGCGTGGCCGCTGATATATCGGAGCATTGTGCGAGAGTCCGGATACAAGTACCAGCTCACACGGCGACCGGCAGGCAGCTAGAAGTCGGCAAGCCATGTACTGTGGGAAAAGTTCGTCCTTCTCTCCATGTACGACAAGAACTGGAATATGGCAGGTACGCAGCGCCTCTTCCGTGTTCCAAATCTCAGGTACAAGAAATGCAAAAGGTTTCAGTATTGCGATACAGCTTGCGGCCTCGCGGAGTGACGTGTAGGAAGCACAAAGAATAAGACGGTCCGCCGCGACTTTGGCCCTGACAGCAGTGGCTATACCTCCTCCGAGTGAAAATCCCAGAAGCGCAACCGAGGCTGACGGCATAAGTCGACTCAGAAACGTAAAGGCTGCTATTGCATCCATTTCACATTGTCTTGCGTCAATCCATCCGCTGCTTTGTCCGTATCCCGAGTAGTCAAAGATGAGCGAAGCAACGCCATTCTCAGCCATAACTTGTTGGGCAACATGCCAATGAGGTACCGTCTCTCCGATACCGTGGCATATCAGAAGTACAGCCTTGATAGGAATCTCGGCAGGCCGCACGAGTAGAGCATGCAAGATATTGTTGCCGCTGGCCAAGTAGTACTCGATTGCAACACAGACAGGACTATTCTCGCAGGAAGCATGCTGATGCTTGCCGCGTAGCCGACTTCTAAAAATCAACGCGCGGCTGATACAAGTCATGGCTGCGGTAAAGGCGAACCGTCGTATGATCGCTGCGGATTTCTTCCAGAGTTTCACCGCATGTAGTATCGCCGCATTGCCGATGTTTGCTGTGTAGCATACTCAGGCAGCCTCGCGCACTGGCCCGAATGTATCCGACAAAAAGCTTTCCGCACCCTCACCCGCATATACCGACAGGTGTATACGCACACGCGCACTTGCCTCTCGCGCCATAAGCAGGGTGCATTGGCACAGTTCCGTCAGCCGCTGGTGCGCTTCCAAACTTAGAGCCAGACCGGCACCTACCAGCAGGCTGTACATCTCCATGCTGCTGTGGCAGCCAAAGTCAAAATCCATGTCGGCGCAGTGCTCGCTTACCGTGCCATGGGTCAGCACTCGGCCGCCGCAAGCCTGGATGCCGCCGCATAGCAGGTCCAGCAGCGGTCTTGGCATCCCTTTACTTGTTGCCACCAGCACCAGATCCCAATTTTCTGCAATTTGCGCTTTCCGTATGTTCTTCATGACTCCTTCATCGTCCAATTGTGCAATCCCATGAGAGGCTTTCTTTCCAAGCCGGCGCGAGCAGGCCCATTTTGGGCAATGAGCCTCACTCATTGCGATAGCATGAGCAAATGGTGCTTGGCCTGGGAATCGACACGGTAGAAGTCGAGCGCATCCGCGAGTCGGTTGTACGCTTCGGCGACCGCTTCCTCCATCGCATCTTTACCGAAGGCGAACGCCGCTACTGCGCCGCCAAGCGCGCGCCGGAGCAGAGTTTGGCTGCCCGTTTCGCAGCCAAGGAGGCTGCTGCCAAGGCACTTGGAACGGGCATGAGCCGGGGCGTAGCGTGGCGAGACCTTGAAGTGATACGTGGGGGGGCCGCGCCCAGTCTGCTGCTGCACGGGGAGTCCCGCAAGCTTGCCGCACGGCTCGGCATAGGCCGCAGCTGCCTGTCTCTGACCCACACGCAGGCGCATGCCACCGCAGTCGTGCTTTTTGAAGATAGAGAAGAACCTCATCCGCCGCACAACCTATCTGCAACGTCCAGTGGGTGAGCGACATCCAAGCTGGTTACCGGCAGAGGGTGATTGCCGTTGAAGGTAGACCCGGACTTCGGCGGTTCACGATAGGGTTAGAAGCGCAGGTAGTGCCGCGCTATGGGTTCAAGACCGCCTCTAAGGTGTGTCTGAAAGGGAATTTGTGCCGAGTCAGCAGGAAGTGCAATGGTCACAGCTAAAGGTAGGGGTGCTGGTGTTTGCCGCGATCGTGGCACTGGTTACGCTGGTATTTCTCATGTCCGGCAGTGCCGGGGGCGTGTTTTCAAAGAAGCTGACGGTGCGCTCCTATTTTGAAAACTCGGCCGGCCTCAAAGTCGGCGGCCCTGTCAATCTTGAAGGCGTCACCATCGGCTCAGTTAAATCCGTCCGCATTGCACCCGAGCGCAAGCTGACGCCTGTAGAAGTTACCATGAAAATTTCCGGCAAGTTTGCCGATAATGTCAAACAGGATTCGCAGGCAAGCCTTGAGACAATCGGCGTCCTGGGCGACACGGTGGTCAATATCAGCAGCAAGTCGGCGCAGAAGCCTTCCATCGCAGAAAACGGCGAGTTGCCGACGAACGAAACTCCATCGATTACAGATGTAATCAAATCCAGCCAGGGCACCATCGAGCAGATTAATACCATTCTGGCCAAGCTCGACAGCCTGGTGGATTCGCTCAACACCGGTCGCGGTTCCATCGGTCAACTCATCAACAATCCCGATCTCTATAACAAGGCCGTGAGTGCCATTACAGAGTTGCAGGGCGTAGCAAACGGCATCAGCAGCGGCAAAGGCACCATCGGCAAGCTTATTAAAGACCCTTCACTCTACGATCGCGCCAATGACGCCATAGCCCACCTCGATGCCGTGACGAAGGAAATAGATACCGGTAACGGCTCCATCAGCCGCCTTATCAAGGACCCTTCTCTCTACAACAACATCCAGCAGTCCACAGCCACCCTGAACCAGCTTCTTGCGGATGTAAACGCAGGCAAGGGCGGCCTGGGCCTGCTGGTGAAGGACCCGCAATTTGCCGGCAAGTTGAATGACACGGTCACACGCCTAGATTCCATTCTGTCGCGCGCCGACAATGGTGAGGGCACGCTGGGCCAGCTGGTGCGCAATCCTTCACTCTACAACCATGCCGATGACGCAATCTCAAACGTGAACCACCTGGTCACGGCGATACGCGAGAACCCGAAGACTTACCTCACATTCCACGTAAAGATTTTCTAAGCAGAAGCAGGGCCGCAGTTTCCTCTGCTTCTTTGAGCAAATTAATGGTAGATTCGGTCCGTTCACCGCAGCTTTATGGCGGTAACGGAGCGTACCCATGCGTTTAGTTCACTTCCCGCTTACCTGCCTGCTGCTTGCCGGTGCCTCTGCCTGGGGCCAAACTATCGCGCCCGACACAACGAAAAATGTCGCTCCAGCCCCGCCTAAACCGATGCACAGCTTTGATCTAAGCTCGCTCGACAAGACGGCAGACCCGTGTACCAACTTCTACCAGTACGCCTGCGGCAACTGGCGTAAAACCAACCCTATCCCCTCCGATCAGGCGTCCTGGAACAGCTTTGCCATTCTCGATGAGCGCGACCGCTACCTGCTGTACAAGCAACTCAAGGCCGCTGCGGACGACCCGAAAACGCCGCTGCAACGCCAGTACGGCGGCTACTTTGCAGCCTGCATGAACACCGAGGCTGCCGACGCGCGCGGCATCGAGCCGCTACGTCCATCGCTGGCCGCCATCGATGCGCTCCATGCAAAAAGCGGCATTGCGGGCCTGCTCGGTGACACGGCCTACGATGTAGGCGGCTTTGCAGGCTTCGGCGACGAGCCGGATCAGAAAGATGCAGCTCATTACATTGCCGCCGTCTACCAGAGCGGCCTGACCCTGCCCGACCGCGATTACTACCTGAGCACCGACGCGCACATGGTTGAGATTCGTGCAAAATACCATGCCTACATTGTGACGCTGATGAAACTTGGAGGCGCGACTCCGGAAGCAGCGGAGACCACGGCAACTGACGTCCTGCGCATCGAAACGGCCCTGGCGCAAGCGAGTATGCCGCGCGATCAGATGCGCGACCCGGACAACATCTATCACCCGATGCCGGTGGCGCAGTTGAGTACGCTGACGCCTGCGTTTGAGTGGACGGCGTTTTTCAAGGCAAGCAAAGCGCCCGCGTTCACGCGGGTCAACGTGGCGCAGCCGGACTTCTTCAAAGCCATGAATGCGCTCCTTGAGAAAGAGCCGCTGCCCGCGCTCAAGAACTACTTGCGTTTCCAGACTGTCGATGGTGCCGCAACCCGTTTGTCAACCCAGCTGGACGACGCGCATTTTCAGTTCCACGAGCAGGTGCTGAACGGCCAGGCGCAAGAAGAAGCTCGCTGGAAACGCTGCACGGCAAGCACCGATGGGGCGCTCGGCGAGGCCGTGGGACAAGACTGGGTCAAGCAGAACTTTCCGCCGGAAGCCCGGCAGAGCATGGAAATCCTGGTTGCAAACCTCAAGGACTCGCTGCGCGCGGATATCGCCGGCGTTCCCTGGATGTCAGACCCAACCAAGAAGGAAGCCGAATTGAAGCTGAGCCAGTTCCGCCAGAAGATCGGCTACCCGGACAAATGGCGCGACTACTCCGCGATCCAGGTGGAGCCTGTAGACTGGTTCGGCGATTCACACCGGGCAGCAGTGTTCAACAATACATTCGCCATCAACCACATCGGCAAGCCGGTGGATGAAAGCGAATGGGGCATGACGCCGCCCACGGTCAACGCCTATTACAACGGCTCCATGAACGACATCAACTTTCCCGCAGGCATCCTGCAGCCGCCCTTTTACCAACTCGGCATTGACCCGGCGGTGAACTACGGCAGTATCGGCGCGGTCATCGGGCATGAGATGACGCATGGTTTCGACGACGAAGGCTCGCGCTTTGACGGCACCGGCAACAAGCGGGACTGGTTTACGCCGGAGGACCGCGCGAAGTTCGACGGGCGTACCGGCTGTGAAGTGAACGAATATGGCAGCTTTGAGCCGCTACCGGGTCAGAAGCTGAACGGCAAGCTGACCCTGGGTGAGAACACTGCCGACAACGGCGGCGTGCGCGTGGCTTACGGGGCGCTACACACCGTTCTGGCCAAAGAGCCCGAAGGGGAGCGCACGAAAAAAGTCGACGGCTACACCCCCGACCAACGCTTCTTTATTGCATACGCACAAATATGGTGCGAGAACACGGCACCGGACTACCAGCGCATGGCAATCAAGGTCGATCCCCACTCCCCCGGCGAGTTCCGGACAAACGGCGTAGTGAAGAACTTCGACCAGTTCGGCAAGGCATTCGGCTGCCGCACAGGCCAGCCCATGATGCCTGAGACAACCTGCCACGTATGGTGAGCTACCGGAAACAACTGCCAAACATCACTGCTCGTGTTAATTTTCTAGCAAAGTAGCCAAGTATCCGTATTCGGATACAAAAAGATTCGGATACAACAAGGAGCATATGCGACCTCTCCACCTTTCCCCGGCAGCCTTGCTGCTTCTCGCAGGCGGCCTGTCCGCTTCGGCGCAACAGCCCGCCTCGTCTTCGATTGCTGCCGCCGATACCTCGACGGCTGCTCCGGCAGCACCCAAAGCGCTCCATAGCTTTGATACAGCCGCGCTCGACAAGACAGCCGACCCATGCAGTGACTTTTACCAGTACGCCTGCGGCAACTGGCGCAAGAACAACCCCATCCCAGGCGACCGGGCGCGCTGGGGCACATTCGACCAGCTGGGCGAGCGCAATAACTACCTGTTGTACACCGACCTGAAGCAGGCCGCTGATGCCCCCAAAAGCGCGCTGCAAAAGCAATACGGCACGTACTTTGCGGCCTGCATGAACGTCGACCAGGCCGACAAGCTCGGCACCAAGCCGATTGAGCCCACCCTGCACGCCATCGACGCCATCAAGAGCAAGGATGACATTGCAGCGTACCTGGGCGACAAGCGTTTTATCGGCAGCGGTCTGTTCCGCCTGGGTGTCGAGCAGGATGAAAAGGACTCGTCCAAGCAGATCGCGGTACTTGAACAAGGCGGTCTCACACTGCCTGACCGCGACTACTACCTGCAAAGCGATGAGCGTTCTGTCAAGCTGCGCACGCAGTACCACGATTACCTGGTTACCATGTTCAAACTGGCCGGTGACGACGAAGCCGCTGCCGCGACTGAAGCTAAGAATGTGCTCGACATCGAGACGGCGCTCGCCCAGGGCTCCATGGCGCGCGTGGACCTGCGCGACCCCGACAAGGTGTACCACGTCAAGCCGGTAGCAGACCTGAAGCAGGTCACGCCCGGCTTCAATTGGGACAGCTACTTCGCGGGGGTGCAGCCGCCCGCTTTCACCACGGTCAATGTAGCCCAGCCGGACTACTTCAAGACTGTAGCCGACGTGCTCGCCAACCAGCCTCTGCCTGCCATCAAGAGCTACCTGCGTATCCACGCGCTCGACAGCGTGGCCCCGTACCTTTCCGCACCGTTCGATGAAGCATCATTTAACTTCTTCAACAAGACGCTGCGCGGCCAGGCCGTCGAGCAGGCTCGCTGGAAGCGTTGCACTACACTTACCGACCAGGGATTCGGCGAAGCCGTAGGTCAGGACTGGGTCAAGCAGAACTTCCCTGCGGAGGACAAGGCCAGCATGGAAAAGCTGGTTGCAAACCTGAAAACTGCGCTCGGCGCTGACATTCAACAGCTCTCCTGGATGTCGGACGCGACCAAACAGGAGGCACTCAAGAAGCTCGGCACCTTCCGCGACAAGATCGGCTACCCCGAGCACTGGCGCGACTACTCCGGCGTACAGGTAACGCCTGCCGACTTTGTGACGGACCTGCACAACTCGCAACTTTTCAACTACAACTATCAGCTCAACCACATCGGCAAGCCGGTCAATGAGAAAGAGTGGGGCATGACGCCGCCGACGGTCAACGCCTATTACAACCCGCCGTTGAACGACATCAACTTCCCTGCCGGCATCCTGCAACCGCCCTTCTACTCGCAGACCATTGACCCGGCGGTCAACTACGGAGCAATCGGCGTGGTCATCGGCCATGAGATGACGCACGGTTTTGACGATGAAGGGTCACAGTACGATCCGCAGGGCAATGTGCGCAACTGGTTTACGCCGGAGGACAGGGCTAAGTTTACCCAGCGAACCGATTGCGAGGTCAAGGAGTATGGAAACTTTGAGCCGGTACCCGGCCAAAAGCTGAACGGCAAGCTGACGCTTGGTGAAAACACGGCGGACAACGGCGGCATCCGCATTGCCTACGCAGCACTGCAAAAGGCTTTGGCAGAAGAACCGGCAACGGAGCAGGCCAAAAAGATCGACGGCTATACCGAGGACCAACGCTTCTTTATCGCGTTTGCCCAGGTCTGGTGCTCAAACATTACCGATGCCGCAGAGCGAGTAGCCGCTAAAACCGATCCGCACTCACCGGGCGAGTTCCGCACCAATGGTACAGTGCAGAACTTCGATCAGTTCGGCAAGGCATTCGGTTGCCACACCGGCCAGCCCATGATGCCCGTCGATGCCTGTCACGTCTGGTAACCCGAAGAGGTAAGGGCCGGTCTGGTAGTCTCGAAACAGACCGGTCTTCCCGTTTGCTGCAGTTGCGCATCGTCAAAGGCAGGTTGGTTGCCGATTCGCAAAACAACCGCCGGGGCATCTGCTCCGGCGGTCTATAAAGATATTCGTATGCCGAGGCCGGCTTCTCGCCGGCCCTTCTGTTTGCACCCACCTGGTTGCGCCAAGCGCGCATGTGCGCCCTGTGCGGTTACAATGGGCTGGGACCCTTGCGGTCCCCACAACCGTTTCCTGCGCCTCCTAATGGAGGCAAGCAGGATAAAGGAAGCGCATGAAGCTCCAGATTTTAGGCCGCACCCTGCTGGCACTTGCAGGGACGACCGGCCTTAGCCTTGGCCTGACCTCCTGCACGAATGACAAAACGGTCGGCTATGTATATGTTTTAGGTGTCACAGCCAATGGCCAGACGGCCGGTCAGATCGGTTCCTATCGCGAAGACAACAACAACGGTAGCCTGATCAGCATTTCTGCTGCACTTGGCTCCGGCGGCAACAACCCTATCCGCATGGTCAGCCCTACCGGCAATCGCTTTATCTACGTGCTCAATGCCGGTACCCCCACCACGGATACCACCACAACACTACCTGGTGGCGGCCCCAACCCAAACCAGGGCAGCATTACCTACTCCAGCGCGAACATCTCGCTGTTTTCAGTCGGGGGTTACGGGCAGCTCTCGCAACAACTGCAGTATCCAAGCACAGGCTTCGGCTCGCAGCGTATCGCGCTTGATTCCAGCGGCACCCACTTGTTTGTTCTCGACGAGTTCGCACCGGTCGGCATCACGAACGGCGGCATCAATTCGCCTACGTCAGTGACCGCAAAGGGCAACGCGGACTACCCGTGTCTAGGCGGGGACGGCTTCTACCATCCGGTTGGCGACATCAGCGTCTTTACGGTGGACGGCGCGACAGGGCGGCTTCAGATCGTTCAGAATCAACAAACATCCACTTTGGATTACTTCAAAGTCGGCTGCTTCCCCACGGATTTCCGTCTCGCGGGTGGTTATGTCTTCACCATGGATGCCGGTTCCGCGAGCAACAATGACATCAATACGGTGAATGTGCAAAGTGTCAGCGCGTCCAGCGGCCAGCTCACACCAACGCAAACCGGCCTGCAGGTTATCGGCTCCGGCCTGAGCCCTGCGCCTACTATTACGGCGGTTACGGGTGACACGAACGGTACAGGCGGCGGCAGGTACATCTACCTGATCGACACGCCGAACAACCGTATCTTCGCCTATACCATCGGGACCAACGGTGCGCTCACAGCTATATCCGGCAATACGCCTTTTATCAATACCAGCACCCAGGCAGGCGGCCCGGTGCAAACCGTCACCGACTCCACCGGCAAGTACCTGTATGTGATCAACGGCGGCCCGGCAGGCGGCGTCAACAACTCAAACTCGGACCTTGGCGTGTACAACGTCGATGGCACAACCGGTGCACTGAATGCAACGGTACAGGGTTCTCCCTTTCAACTAGGCACAGGCACTGTTTCTGGACCAGTCTGCGTCTTTGAAGATCCCACAAATCAGTTCATCTACTCGGCAGGCTCGCTTGACAACAGCATCACCGGTCGCAAGCTTGACCCCAATACCGGCACTTTGCGAGTCCTGAACAATGCCAGCACCTTCCCGACGGTAGGAACACCGTCCTGGTGCCTCGGCTTCGCAAACGCCTTTTAGACCGGCCTTATGGCCCAGTCGGCAGGCTGGGCCGTGGCATGCTCATAACCCCCATAGAAATGCTGCCCCGTGAACCGCGAGTGGGCCTGGAGCAAAACGTATGAAGTTGAAGCACTCAAAGCCACTGACTCAGAGCTTGCTAGCCGCGGCCGCCCTGGTTGGTGCGAGTACCGGTCTTGTTTCATGCGGGGCCAGCAACACGATTGACTACTTGTACTCAGTATCGGCAACCAACAATCCAGGGCAGATCAATGTCTACCGGGTGGATTCGCAATCGGGCGCGCTGACCCAGATACCCGACTCACCTTACAGCACCGGCGGCCGTAATCCGCAGTCATTGGTAATCGACGGTAGCGGCCTGAACCTGTACGTTGCCAACCATGACGAC
>CAXSFX010000111.1:0-13205 GCA_964236655.1 uncultured Acidobacteriaceae bacterium
GGCCGCGGATCATGGAACTGAACGGATATTCAATGGAGAACAGCATGCGGTCAATGCCGATCGACTCCACCGCCTGGCTAAACGTAATGGGAGAAAAATAGCCGCTGGTCGTGATCCAGAAGTGCCGGTGGAAGTACTTCTCGACAGGCATATGAAGCTTTTGGCCGATCTGGTCGAGTACGCTGCCTGCATGGGCAATCGAGGGCGGCAGGTTCTCTCCCACATGGCCTACGATGAGCTGCAGGCCAGGATGCCGGTCAAAAAGCCCGGAAACAATCAGCCGCAGGATGTGGACGCCGGTTTCCGCATGCCAGCCCCAGGCAGCGATGGACATAAGCTTGGCCGTGTTGCCGGACAGGCCGCTGTAGTACGCCTGCTCCACTGCCGGCGGCGGCGGTCCAGGGTACAGGTAGACCGGCGTTTCGAGAGCTTCAATAGCTGCCCACACCGGCTCGAAACGTTCATCATCAAGCGAAACCCCATGGGCCGTGCCATATAGCCGGACACCCGCGAACCGTAGCTCCGTAACTGCGCGGTGTATCTCATGCACAGCGGCATCGACGTCGCCGAGGGCGACCGTGGCAAAACCTGCAAACCGGTCCGGGTAGGCGGTAATGGCTGCAGCAATCTGGTCATTGCTGCTTATGGCAAGCGCCGCTGCTTCGTCCGGCGGCAGCGCATCCAGCCCGTCGGCTGCCAGTGAAAGGACCTGGACGTCCACCCCGGCCTCATCCATGGCGTGTATGCGCGCTGCACCCATCTCCAGCAGGGCAGGCTCCATGCGGGCACGTAGTTTGGCCGGCGGGCCGGTAGCAAGCTTGCGTGTAGCTGCAGCAAAATCAGCAGTCAGGACGTGCTCTTCCAGTGTGACAATGCGCATCAGGGGGAGGAAACTCCAGTGAATCCGGGTTGAAGGGAACTACCATGACGGAACGCAGTCATTTTAACCGGAACAGGTTATCCGGCAAGCCTTTGTTTCCAGTCGGGGCAATCTCATAAAGCACTTTCAGGAGAGCTTTTACCCGTGCAACACCGCAGCGCGCATACGCTTGCCGACACGCAGTACCAGGGTCGCGGGCAAGCTGCCGACAGCGATATACGGGGTACCCACCACCTCTCCGGCGATGCGAACGGAACCTTGCTTCAGCTTGCGGGTCGCATCCGTGGCAGAGTCGGCCAGGCCGAGCTGCAACAGCAGCTTGTCAAGCCGCACCTGCTGCGCGGCCTCGGTCCAGCCGATCTCGCTTGCAAGCACGGCGACTTCTTCGACATGCTCCGGCGCTTCATCCCGCTGGAACTGCCGCGCCCAGCCTTCGTCGGCCTCGCGCACCGCGTCCGCCGGGTAGTAGCCGCCGACGATTGCGCGTGCCAGCCGCTTTTTTGCTTCCATCGGGTGCAGCGTGCCGCTCGCAATCTCAGCCTGCATCGCGGCAATCTCGCTCGTGCGTGAGTCGGTCAACAGCTCCCAGAAGCGCCACATCAGCGCGTCTGAAATGGACATGATCTTGCCGTACATCTCCCCTGCGGGCTCATGGATGCCGATGGCATTGCCGAGCGATTTCGACATCTTCTGCACGCCGTCGAGCCCTTCGATGATGGGCGTCATCAGCACGATCTGCGAGGGCTGGCCGTAGTGCCGCTGCAGTTCGCGGCCGATTAGAAGGTTAAATTTCTGATCGGTGCCGCCGAGTTCGACATCGCACTGCAATGCGACGGAATCATACCCCTGCGCCAGCGGGTACAGCATCTCATGCAGCGAAATCGGCTTCTCCTCCTCCCATCGTTTGTGGAATTCGTCACGCTCCAGCATCTGCGAAACCGTAAACTGCGCTGCAAGCCGGATGATGCCTTCAAAGCCGAGCGTGCCAAGCCACTCGGAGTTGAACCGCACCTCCGTCTTTTCACGATCGAGAATGCGAAAGACCTGGTCGGTGTAGGATTTGGCATTTTCATCGATCTGCTCGCGGGTCAGCGGCTTGCGCGTGGCGGAGCGGCCCGTCGGATCGCCGATCAAGGAAGTAAAGTCGCCGACCAGGAAAATGACCTGGTGCCCGAGGTCCTGAAAGTGTTTGAGCTTGCGCATCAGCACGGTGTGGCCCAGGTGCAGGTCGGGCGCGGTTGGATCAAACCCGGCTTTGACCCGCAGCGGCATGCCGCTTTTGCGGGACTGCTCCAGCCGTTCGCGCAGGTCCGCAACACGGATGATCTCGGCTGCGCCCTTCTGTAGCAGGTCGAGCTGTTCCTCTACCGGGGGGAATGTTCGGGGGGATGGCCGGAGCGGGCTGGGTAAGTGTTCCATCGGTTCTATTGGTTCCATGAAGGCCCAGTATAGAGGCGAGACATCCGACTCAATACGGCAACATGGTAGAAGCTCAATGCAGCAACATGGCGGAAGAACCTGCACGGACGCAGGCTCTCCCCCGTCGCACCATAACTTGGCTGTGAAACTCGGTTGCGAGACTAGCTCGCGAGAAGCGTGCCAAGTTCCTGGAGCTTGCTGTTGGGGCCGCCGGCCGCGGTGGTCGACTTACTCAGCTTCTGCAGCACGGTGGTAATTGCCGTATTGTCCGGGGTTCCGGCCTGAAGCAGGCTCTTCAAGCTCTTGAGATCAGCGGCAACGGACTTGAGGCCCTCGTCCTTGCTTGCGCCGAGCTCTGTTGCCCAGGCATCGATGTTCTGGATCGCCGCGGGTACCGGCACCTTCTTCGGGCCGTTCTGTAGAGCCTGGATTGTCGCATCTAGCGTAGGGGTAGCCATATGTGTTTCTCCTTGTGTTCGGGATGTTCGGTATCGAACTAGGCAGTAGGATGTCGAGGCTGTGCCCACATAGTCAGTAGCATCCGGCAACTGTCGTTGACGGCACAAAGCTTCAATGGATCATGGAAGATCTATCCTTTGGAAAAGGAAAAAACATGGCAACTCCAGCTCCGAAAAACTGCACCGTTTGCGGCCGTGAAATTACCTGGCGCAAGAAGTGGGAGCGCAGCTGGCCTGAAGTCAAGTACTGTTCCGACGGCTGTCGGCGCAGGGCCAAATCCACAACCGCAAGCGGCGAGGATGGGGCGCTCGAAGCCGCAATCCTGGCGCTACTGGCCGAACGCGGCGCGGGTAAAACCATTTGCCCGTCAGAAGCCGCTCGCCGTGTTGCGCCCGACTCTGAAGACCGCGCAAGCTGGGAGCCGCTGATGGAGCCTGCCCGCGCCGCTGCTCGTCGCCTCCACGCTGCGGGGCGGCTCGTCATCATGCAACAGGGGCACACGGTAGACCCAAGCCATGCCAAGGGACCCATCCGGCTCAAGCTGGTCTAGCTTGCCGGGCTCGGCGGAGTCACTCTTGATATTCTGAAAGCCATGGCAGTTACGCTCTCCCTCACCGGCAAAGTCGCGCTCATCACCGGCGGCTCACGCGGCATCGGCGCAGAAACTGTGCGGCTGTTCACGCAGGCCGGCGCACGAGTCGTTTTCAACTACCGTGTAGCAGGGGACGCAGCAGAAGCGCTTGCGATGGAATGCGGCGGACCGGACCGTTGCCGGGCCGTCCAGCAAGAGCTCGGCACCAGCGATGAGGGCCGCACCCTGGTCGAGCAGGCGATTGCGCAGTGGGGCCGGCTCGATGTGCTGGTGGTAAACCACGGCATCTGGCCCTCGCATGACGCACCGATCGACACCATGCCGGAAGCGCAGTGGCGGGGAACCATGGGCATCAATCTCGACAGCGTGTTCGGGCTGGTACAGGCGGCGGTTGCGCGGTTTCAGACCCAGGGCACCGGCGGCCACATCGTGCTGGTGGCCTCTACCGCCGCGCAGCGTGGCGAGGCGTTCCACGCCGACTATGCCGCGTCCAAGGGTGCGCTGCTTTCTTTCACCAAGAGTCTGTCCACTGAGCTTGCAGGGCAGGGCATCCTGGTCAACTGTGTAGCCCCCGGCTGGGTTGCCACCGATATGTCAGCCCCGGCACTTGCAACTGAAAGCGGCAAGGCCAAAATTTTCAGCACCATTCCACTAGGTCGCGTAGGTACTGTCACCGAGGTGGCGGCTCCTATCCTGTTTCTATGCACCCCGTATGCGGGCTTCATCTCCGGTGAAATTCTCAACGTCAACGGCGGCGCCGTGCTGGTGGGCTAGCGTGAGCCTCCTGTCAAAACTCGCCGTCGCGGGCTTGCTGCTGCTGCCTTTGTCCGCCGTTCCGCAGACCGCGCCCGCTACTGACGGCAACACCAGCGACCCGCAGGCCGTCACGCTGATGGCGCTAATGCTGACCGCGCTCGGCGGCCCCAGGTGGCTGGGCATCCACAACGTGTTGGAAGAAGGCATGACCTCGGGCTTCTACCAGGGCAAGCCTACAGGGTCCATCGGCAAGTTCTTCTCCCTGCGAACGGTACCTGTTTCGCGCACGGATGCCGGCATGCAGCGCACCGAGTTCAGCAAAAAGCGCGACGTAGTCACCATCCTGCTCGCCGATCAGGCCTGGGAGATCACCTACCGGGGCAAGCGCCTGCTGCCGCCCGAGGAGTACGGCGCAAGCTTTCGCCGCCGCGACCATTCGCTTGACGAGGCAATCCGCATCTGGCAGCATGAGCCCGGCACGGTGCTGTTCTTCGGCGGACACAAGTTTGTCGACCGTCATCTGATCGACGAAATCAACATGCTCGATGCTGACAACGACAACATCACCTTGCAGCTCGATGCGGACACACACCTGCCGGTAAAGATTTCATTTACCTCGCGCAATCCGCTCTATAAAGACAAGGACGAGGAAGCGGTGGAGTATGCCGACTACCATCCGTTCGACGGCATTCCTACCTCGCTGAACCAGACCATTTACCACAACGGCGACATGACCGCGCAGCGCTACCTGACGCACGTCAGCTATAACGTGCCGGTTCCACCGGATGCGTTTGACGTGGACGCAACTGCGGTGAAGCTGAAGCGGTAAAGCAGTAATCTGCGAGATATTGCCAGTTGTAAGAAAGGAGAATTACTAGGATGGTCCAAAAACTTGATACCCAAGATATTGTTGCAAGAATTTGTACATCTAGTGACACGGCCGAGGCATACAGACTATATCGTGAATTTGCGCCATTGCTCAAAGATTACAAATTCATTTTCGCTGCGAAAAGAGGCGCTTCCCTTGGTTTTGCAGCTGGCTACGAGTTTTTGCTAGGTGCTGCAATTTGCAGTCCTTTTGAAACTAAATATGTAGTGGTATTAGATGTGGATACAGTTCAAGAAACGAGGTTTGGACGATCATGTTTTCCAATGGATTACTCAATTTCTTTAGATGTTCAAGTAGTAAGCCACATCCAACCATATTTAGCAAATAGATTACCAGAAAATATGCTTTTGAAGTTCAAAGAAGTTTTTAACTTTATCGCTCGTGATGAAGTTAATGTAGACCCTCTTCCATATATGTTTGAAAATCATTTAAAACTAAAGGAAAATAAAATTCCTACTGTTAAAGTTTTTAACACACTTAAAGCATATGAGGTGCTGCGTACACTCGATGTAGAACGATTTCAAAAGCGGGGCGAAGTACATTCGAGATCGACAGAGAACGAGTTGTCAAGCAAAGCAGAACAGCTTCTCTCCAACATGATGAGCATGAATATCGAAGACGATATACTATATCCACTTATGTATATCTTTTTGTTAAAGATGGTGTCAATACAAATTAATCACAGAAATAAAAGTCTTAGTAAAAAATGGGTTTGTTGCTGGAATTTTCTCATTCACAGCTAGCTATGATGAGCAGCCGTGAAGTAGCAGTTGCTAATGCCTATTTCACTCGCAAAAATCCTGAAGATAAGCTCGAATTTTTTCGAAAAGTTCAGAGTGGCAGGAAAGATTTGCTTGATGTGTTGCATAATATGGCCTGGGACATGTGGCATATACGGTTGATGGAATTAAAGATGGCTTCAAATTCAACGAAGGAAGCTCGCTATTTCTTCTCTGCGCTACTCACATTTGATAAAGGCTTGATTGAGTTAATTAATTTATACCCTCTTAAATCGTGTGCATTTAAAGTAGATGGTTCACAGCTCCTGCCGTTCTACGATGGAGATTGGATTGTTTTGCTCGCGGAAGAACGAAGTGAAGCAGAAGCACTTTTTGAGAAATATTTTTCAGGCAAAGCACGCGTTTTAAGAGAAGAAAAACGAGATAACATGACTGCACAACTTCATAATATGAAAAATTTAATAGCACAGTTGGAGCATGAGTTACAAGGCATTGCAAAAATCTTTACTGACATATCGATCCTATAAGAATAAGTATGCTGCTGAAGTAGATATGGGTGACAGTTAAAAGTTTTGTGCCGCCGCCTGCACCAGCGCGTTGATCATCCTGCGCAACCGGCCTGGAACAATCGTTGCAGATGACTGAAAATATTAGATCGCCTTGCGTCCGGCTGCGAGATGGAAATGAAGTCGCTACCCGGTAATCTGCTATTCGCACATGGCTGCGTTCCGGCACATGTTGAAGCTGCCTGGTACCACATTTTGGACGTGTCAATTGCGGTCTATGCCACCGCGACCGGCAAGCCGGTGTTCGCCGCGCGCTCGGTTGCAGGTTCTGACTTGCGCAACGCTTTCGCGCGCTCTCCATCGGGAGCAAGCCTCACAGTGCTTGGGCCTCACGCGTTACAGATTTACAGCCTCGCGCCGGTGTCGGCTGCGAAATAGCAGTTTTCCTTTTGGGTGCGGAAGCGCATGGAAGATCCCAGCTAAAGGACGAACGCTCTAAATGTTTTTATTTGCAGGCATGAAGCGAGTGTGCCGGAAGGTCTCTATCTGAAAGCAGAGACCTTCCGAAGTCAGGTTTATATCTCGCGTTGCAGGTACTATTTCTTCTTTTTCTTCTTTTTCTTCTTTTTCTTTGCAGGCGGCGGTATTACCGGTGGCGGCTGTGTGCCGCCGCCCGGAGGTGTGCCGATTGGAGGGGTAGTTGCAGAGCCGCCGCTTAATGTCGCCAGCACTGCCGCACCGTTCGGCGAACCGAGCCCGGTGCATGCATCCCAGCCTTGCACTGCCTTGTAGGTTCCATTGCTGCCGCTGGTGATGTCGCGCAAGGCTGTGGGTGCGGCATAAAGCTGTGGATTGATAAAACCGACAGGGCTGCTGCCGCTTTGCTGCCGCTGCTGATTGACCAGCGCGATGAGTCCGGCCCATAGCGGAGCTACCGCGCTGGTACCGCCTACCACTTGTGCCTGCCCATCGATCAGCACTTGGTAGCCGGAGCCGGGTGCCGCGTCGCCGGATACATCGGGTACACCGCGACCGCCGCTACCACCTTTGGGGGAGGGTACGCCGGCGTTGGCTTGCCAGGTGGGGAGGGGGAAGATTGTGCTGACGCCGCCGCCGGTTGCGCCGCCGTTCGGCTGGTCGTTCCATACAACTTCCGAGGTAATGGTTGCGCCGGAGCCGGAGAGGTGGGTGCCGCCGCAGGCTAACACGTTTGGGCTAGAGGCGGGGAAGTCGACGTTGTTGCCGGTGCCCCCGTCGGTGGAGCCGTTATCGCCGGAAGCGACGATGACGGTCACTCCAAGGGCGGCGGCAGACTGGCAGGCATTGTCAAGCGCGGTGCGTGAGGCAGGGCTCCAGCTTGATTCAGGACCGCCCCAGGAAATGGAAAGCACGCTGATCCTGTTGGCGGTGTCATGCACCGCGGTGGTGATGGTGTCGATAAAGCCCTGATCGGTGTTGGGCGCGAAGTAGACCGCCAATTTCGCACCCGGCGCGACCGCACCTGCTACCTGGATGTCGAGCGCAACTTCGCCGTCGGCACCGGTCGGGTCGCCGCCCGGCACGTTGGTGCCGCCGTCTACCGAGACAGCGATGACAGATGGCGGGGTGAGCCCGAGTCCTTGAAAGTAGGTGGTGATGTCGCTTGTTTCGTAGCCGCCGCCGAGCTCAAGGATGCCGATGGTTTGCCCGGCACCGGTCAGGCTTTTAGGAAAGCCGTACAGCTCCGCAACCTGCAAGGGCGTGTAGCCGGCACCGGCGGCATTGGCGCGGATCACGTCTGTGCTTCCTTCCATGCGGCGCAGATGGGATTTTGCAATCGGACGGGTATCCAGACCCAGCACTGTCTCCACCAGGTCGGAGATCCCGACGGGCAGCGATACCGTGCCTCCGTAGGCACGGAAATGCCTGCTGTGGGCGGGATGGCTGTAGGTGTGCAGCGTGACGCCGAAAGCCTGCTCCATACGCGAGGCAGGGCCGCGCAGCACAAGCGTACGGCGCGGCAGGCTGGAGGCGGTTTCGTCCACGCTTAGGCCATGCTCGTGGGCAAAGCTGCGCAGGGCATCGAAATCTGCCGGGTCTCCTGCGTAGTTCCCGTCAAACTCTTCACGGGAAAGAATGCGGCCTTTAAGGCCTGCCAAGTCGAGCGGCTTGCGACGCCGGGTGATGACGGAGACCATCAGGGTTTGCTCAGGAGCTACTGAGCCGGTCTGTGAGGACTGGGGGGGAAGTGGGTTTTCGCTTGCGGCAAGCGCGACGCGAGCCGGTTTTGGATTGCTATCACTCATGGGGGAGTACCTCTGCCATTCACGCTAAAGCAAAAGCGTGAATCTGTGCAGGGTACGGCCGGCGCTCAAATGCAGCAATCCATGGCGTAGTGATTCAGGGTGCTGTGCTTATGCAGCGACCGCTCAAGCAACGTGCTTGTGGAAGATGGAGTCGTGCTCGCTGCCGGGGCTCGATGCACAGGAAGCTGCACAGCCCACTAAAAGAGCTGCGGCGCAGGTAATGACGGCTTCCGCAACATGCGGGTTCATCTGAGAAAGGTGTCGCAGAACATCATGTAAATGAAGGAACCACATAGGTCAATCCTCGTTTGTACCGGCAAATCATGTTCGGCCTCTTTGCTCCAAAACCTTTACATAGAAGCATCCTGTCATCTCCAGGGATCAATGTGCAAATAAAAAAGTTTCTTTTTAGAAGTTGCTGCATCCCTGGTTCCATTTTGGGCCAAGTCTTACATGGCTAAGCCAAATGGGGGCATAGATAGCAGAACTCTGTTGCGGAAAGGCAAACAAAAGGCGAAGATAATAAGACAGGCTTGCATGAGGATGCGGAATGGCCGAATCGTCGACAGGCAGTGCCAATGCGGCGGAGCGAAGCAACGAACCCCAGGTTCGCTGGCTGTTTCTGGACCTGAACTCCTACTTTGCTTCAGTGGAGCAGGAGCTGCGTCCGGAACTGCGCGGCAAGCCGATCGCGGTGGTGCCGGTGATGGCCGACAGCTCTACCTGCATTGCGGCGAGCTATGAGGCAAAGGCTTTCGGCGTCAAGACAGGCGTCAAGGTGGGTGAGGCAAAGCGGATGTGTCCGGGGCTGGTGCTGGTGCATGCGCGGCATAAGGAGTATGTGGAGTATCACCATCGAGTGATTGCGGCGGTGGAGCGTTGCGTGCCTATTTCGGCGGTGATGTCGATTGATGAGATGGCCTGCTCGCTGATGGGGCGCGAGCAGCGGCTGCTGCATGCGCTTGATCTGGCGGCAACGGTGAAGCAGTCGATACGTACGCATGCGGGGGCGACGCTGCGCTGCTCAATCGGGCTTGCGCCGAACCGGTACCTGTCGAAGATCGCGTCCGATATGGAGAAGCCGGACGGGCTGGTGGCCTTGACGCTCGATATATTGCAAGGGGCGCTGGCGGGGCTTGCACTGCGCGACCTGCCTGGTATCGGTGCGCAGATGGAGCGACGGCTGCAATCAGCCGGCATCCGCACCATGCCGCAGCTGCTGGCGCTGGGGCGCGAGGGCATGCGCGAGGTGTGGAACGGCGCGGGGGGCGACAAGCTGTGGTTCTGGCTGCAGGGTGAGGACTTCAACGATCCGGCGCTGGAGCATCAGAAATCAATTTCGCAGAGTCACGTTCTGCCGCCCGATCTGCGCCATGCGGACGGCGCGTATGCGGTGCTGCACAAGCTGCTGCACAAGGCAGCCATGCGCCTGCGCGCGGCCAAGTTATGGGCTACGCACCTGACGCTGTCGATCAAGTTTGCTGTGCCGCGGGCTGCGATGCAGCGGCATCATGGGGCTATACACAGCTCGGGTATTCCGCAGGCTACATGGTCGCTGGGGGCTTCCGTGATCGAGTGCCAGGATACGCAAACGCTGGTGGAGGCGCTGGCGAGGCTGTGGGCGAAGCGGCCGCAGGGCGAAGAGCACCAGACGCCGTTCTACGTGGGGGTGTGGCTGGGGCAGCTGGTGCCGGACCACCTGCATACGCTTTCGCTGTTCTCGGAGCTGGAGACGGAAGGGAAGCGCACCCGGCTTTCGAGTGCCATGGACGCGGTGAATGCAAAGTATGGGACGAATACGCTGGCTACGGCAAGCATGCTGCTGGCCGGAGCGTCTGCGCCTACGCGGATTGCGTTTACGAATATTCCTGATTTGTTTTGAGGGTTTGGCGGGATGGCTCGTTTGGGGGAGAGGGCGGGAAGTTTTTGTGTTTTTTGGCTTGTTTTTAGGCGCGAGGTGGGGTGGCTCTTCTAGGGAAGTCGGCGGGATTTTCTGCAATGTTTGGGGGATGTGGCGGGACTTGGAAAAGGGGCTGTTTTTGTGCCGAAATAAGTGTTTTTTTGTGTTTATTCACGTGAGGTTAACATTGGGGCACCTAAGTCGCTCCAGTTTTGGAGCAGAAATTTGTACGCCAAATTTTAGGAACGTCGGTAACAAAATGTCGGCGTAGAGTTGGCAGCAAGTGTGCTGCAAGCAGGTTTGATTTTGCCTGGCTGTGCTCCGGATGTTCTTCGGTGAAGACTCGGCGTGCGAAGCATAGGCAAGGTATGGAGCGCTTCAAAATTCCATGGTCGAGATGAAGCCGCTTTTACCGAAGCCGGCGGACAAAGTGGAGATCGAGCCCGGACAAAGGAGCGCCGACCTCGTGCATCGCACCCCCTGCAGTAAGGGACCCAAGATCAATTGCGATAAGTCCGGTGCTGTTGATCAGCTCGATCACGAGCTGTTTTGCTTCCATGTCGTCGCCCGATGTGAAGATGACGGTACGGGGTTTGTTCGGGGAAAAATCCTGTATCCAGTCCATCGGCATGTTGCTGATTGATTTCACGAGTCTTGCACCGACCGCCATCTCGGCAACCATTTCACTCGATGTGCGCCCCTTCAGCGCGGCCCGCGACCTGGTCACGCCGGCCAGGCTGATGTCTGGAGGGTCCAAATGCGCGTTGGTCGCGTCGATCAGGATGCGGCCTCGCCAATCAACCCCCTTGAGAGCATCAGGCACACGGACCCAATGCACGGCAAGGATGACGACATCGCATTCGGCTGCCTGCTGCTTTGTCCCGGCGACGGCACCTGAGCCGAGCTCGGCAACAAAGTCGGCCAGTGTCTCCGGACCTCTTGAATTGGATACGACTACCGTGTGACCGGCGGTGATCAAGTGACGACCGAATGTACTTGTCACGGTACCTGCTCCTATAAATCCTATCTTCATAACTTGTCTCCCATGCCGGTTGAACCGGCAAAAAACCATGCACTCCAAAGGGCAGCTGCAATCAGCCGAGTTTCGCCAGATTTTGAAACAGAAGACCGCCGGGCCGACCGCCTAAAACATGAAGGGGCGCGCCGCCCTGATTGAGCCTTCCGAGCTCGACCGGGGCGAAGCCAAGCTGCGTTGCTATAGCCGCAACAGTTGTGCCGGCATCGGCGTCATTGCTAGAGACGAATACAACCTGCCGTTGTCCCGGTACGGAGGAATTTGTGCCAAGCTGTTCCGCGGGCAGATGATTGAACGCTTTGACGAGGCGTGCTCCCGCAAATGCCTCGGACACGACTTCAGAAGAGAGCAGGCCTTTCAATTCTTCTGGAGCAACACGAAAGGCATTTGTAAGGTCCACGATGATCTTTCCGTTCCACTGATCGAACTGGTTCGCAACATCCTTGTGGGCAGGAAAAGGAACAGCAAGGAAGATCATCTCAGCCCCACAGGCGTCCTGGAGGGTTTGAGGAACGATGCCGGGACCGAGTTCTTCCTTCAGAAGGGCAAGCGTCGCAGGTCCACGAGAGTTTGCAACTCCGACTTCAATCCTGTTCCGTGCAAAGATGCGTGCGAGTGCGGTGCCGATTTTGCCGGAACCGATAATGGCGTATCTCATCGAGCTTTTCCAATCTCTCAGCGGGTGCTGAGCGTTATCGGGAATTGGTGTGAAGCAGCATGGGCGTGTCGGCAATCTTCTAATAGGCGTCTGATGTCTAATAAACGTATGGTGATTTGAGGAAATAAGCAACTGTCGCATTCTCATCAGCTGCCGCGTATGAGGTATGCTTGGGTTTGCGATGCCTTCGGCGCTCAAACACGACATTGAAATGATGGATCCGCGCATCGTGCGCAGCCGTCGCATGCTCATGGATTCTCTGGCCAAGTTGCTAAGGAAAAAGCAGTTTGAAGACATCTCGGTCCAGGAGATCGCCGATGATGCGACGCTGAACCGGAACACCTTTTACCTGCACTACCCGGACAAGATTGCGTTGTTACAGGCCATGACAGAATCCCGTTTTCGTGGCCTGATTGAGGAGCGCGGCATATCCCTTGCTGACTGTAACGGAGCGTTGCGCGCCGTTGCACTTGGTGTTTGCGACTACCTCACTGAGCTTACGAACTGCTCTGTAAAGGGAGCCCTGATACCGCTCGAAGGGTCCATTATTCCAGTCGTCGCAGGCATGTTCAAGGAAGGTGCTGACCACCATAGGTTGGTACCCGGTGTTGACGCGGCAATGCTGGCTACCACGGGGGCCTGGGCTGTATTTGGAGCTGCGCGGCTTTGGCACCGCACCCCTGACCGCATCCCGGCAGAGCAGATGGCGATTAGGATTGAAGCAATGGTGAAGCCGATTTTTATCAATAGTTTCCAGTAGGTACAGGGTGGCGGGGCCAGTTACTTCGCGTCACGAATATTTTAGATTGTTCATGGAATTTCGGCGACTACCCGGAAGGATTGGAACCAATGCTGATCAATCGGGGTAAATGCCTCAAAGCCGAATACCGGTGTTTGCGCTGTAACCCCAAGGAGCGAGTATGAATTTTTCGTTTAAACTTGCCGCGCTGGTCCTGCTCACGGTATCAACGCAGCCGGTCACCGTCTGCGTTGCACAGATGAAGAGTGAACCCGTCACGATTGTCAGCCATGTGGATATAATTCCGGATGCGTACAAGCCGCATTCAGAGGAGAATGCCGCCAAA
>CAXSFX010000112.1:0-12800 GCA_964236655.1 uncultured Acidobacteriaceae bacterium
GCTCGGCGACCTGTTCGATCGCTCCCATGCCCCCTGTATTCATCTCCTGCTGTAAAGATTGACGAATTTCCGCGAGCGATAGCTTCATGGCGGCGCGTGCGGGTGTCGATTCGATCAAAGGGCGCAGCGCGTCGGCTACAGATTGGGGAGTGAAGGCATCCTGGATCAGCTCCGGCACCACTCGGCGGCCCGCGATGAGGTTGGCCATGGCGACGTGCGGCACAGTGACGAAGCGCCTGGCGATTGCGTAGGACGCGCGGGAAAGCCGGTAGACGACGATAAAAGGATTGCCGATGAGCGCGGCTTCCACCGTCGCGGTGCCGCTGGCGACTACGCCGACGCGGGCATGGTGCAGGGTGGCGCGTGCGTCGCGTGTTGTTTTTACGGGTGAACTGCCAAGCTGCGCCTGAATGGCTGCTCGGTGCGCATCGGTCAGGGTCGGAGCAAGCGGCAGGATGTACTCGTAATGCGGGCCAAGCAGGGCAGCCGCGCCAAGCATCGCGGGCAGGTTCAGGGCGATTTCGTGCGTACGGCTGCCGGGTAGCAGGCCGATCCAGTGCTTGCCGGGATCGAGTCCATGTTCGCGCGCAAACTCTTCGCGGGTAACAGACGGCAGCGGCAGTTCCGCAAGCGGGTGTCCCACAAAGGTGGCAGCGACGCCGCGCTCCCGGTACCAGGCCTGCTCAAACGGAAAGATGACCAGCATCTCGTCAACGTCACGCCGGATGCGTTTCAGGCGATGCTTTTTCCAGGCCCACACCTGTGGGCTGACAAAAAAGATCACTGGGATGCCGAGCTGCTTCGCTCGCTTGGCCAAGCCGAGGTTCACGTCCGGAAAATCGATGAGCACGGCTACGTCAGGTTTGGCGGGGTAGGCGAGCGAGCGCCGCAGCTTGCGGTACTCACGGTAAATCCTCGGGATGTGCCGCACGATTTCCGTGATGCCCATGACAGCGACATCTTCTGCGCGGACCACGCGTTCGCACCCGGCTGCCTCCATGCGCGTCCCGCCCAGGCCGTAGAAACTAATCTCCGGCAGCCGTTGCCGGAGCGTCGCCATGAGCTGCACGGCATACTGTTCGCCGCTTGCCTCGCCTGCGGAGAGAAAGATGCGCGCCACGCCCCTAGTCCGTGCCAAGCGCCAGCGCGCGCTTGTTGTGATCGAAACCGGAATCCGGCTCCAGCACAGGTGCAAATGCCTCGTTTGCGGTACCGGCTTCCTGGTCGCGGTACTGCAGCTGGTAGAGCTTCCAGTACAGGCCGCGCTGCGTGAGCAACTGCTGGTGCGCACCCTGCTCGCGTAGTTGCCCCTTGTGCATCACCAGGATTACGTCGGCACGCTGCACGGTTGAAAGCCTGTGCGCGATCAGGACCGAAGTGCGCCCGGTCACCATACGCTCCAGCGCCGAGCGCACTCGCAGCTCCGTATCTGTATCAACGGACGAAGTAGCCTCGTCGAGGATCAGGATTGCCGGGTCATGCGCGAGGGCGCGGGCAAAGTTGATGAGCTGCTTTTGCCCGGTTGAAAGGCCCGCGCCGCGCTCGCGCAGCAGCTCCTGAAAACCTGCCGGCTGCGCCTCAATAAAGTCGAGCAGATTGACTTCATCCGCAGCCTCGCGCACGCGTGCATCTGAAATGGGCGAGCCCATGCGTATGTTGGATTCAATGGTGCCCGAAAACAGGAACGGGTCTTGTAGGACGACGCCGAAGCGCGACCGGAGCGCATGCAAGCCTTGTGCGCGCACGTCCACGCCATCAATCAGCACAGCGCCGTGCTGCACGTCATAGAAGCGCATCATCAGGCTGATGATGGTAGTTTTACCTGCCCCGGTGTGGCCTACGATGGCTGCGGTCTCATTCGCGTTGATCTGGAAGGAAACCCCGCGCAGCACCCAATCCACGTCTTTCAAGGAAGACGGACCGTCGGTGCACGCCTGAGCCTGTTGTTCGTCGGAAAGCTTTCCATAGGCGAACCACACGTCGCGGAACTCAATGGACCCGGCACCGTCCTCACGCAGCGCAAAGGCCGGCGCGGCTGTGTCGGGCGAGCGTATTTCCGGCTGGGAATCCAGCAGCTTGAAGACGCGCTCGCTGGCCGCCATGGCTGCCTGCAGAATGTTGTATTTTTCGCTGAGGTCTTGAATCGGACGGAAGAAGCGCTGCGAGTATTGGATAAACGCCACCAGCACCCCAACCGTGACCGTGCCGCGCATGACGCCCGCGCCGCCGATCCAGATGACCAGTGCGATGGCGATGGTACTCAGCAGCTCCACACCGGGGTAATAAAGCGCGTAGGCCAGGATCGAGTCTTTGAACGCTTGCTGGTGCTGGGCATTGATGGCGGAGAAGTCGTCAAAGGCACGCTGTTGCCGGTTGAAGAGCTGCACCAGGGGCATGCCGCTGATGTGCTCCTGCGTGTAGGCGTTGATCCGCGCCACGGCGGTGCGGATGCGCCGGTAGGATTCGCGCACGTACTTGCGGAAGATGCGGGTGATGATGAGGATGAGCGGCAGCACGGCGAAGGTAAGCAGCGCAAGCCACCAGCTCATTGACAGCATGACAGCGACGATCCCGATAAGTACGAAGACATCTTCAAAGATGGCGAAGATGCCCGAAGTGAACATCTCGTTGAGCGCATCGACGTCACTGGTGAGCCGGGTCACGAGACGGCCTACCGGGTTCTTGTCGAAAAAGCCGATGTGCATGCGCTGCATGTGGCTGAAAATTTGCCGACGCATGTCGAACATGACCTTCTGGCCCATCCACTGCAGCACGTAGGTCTGGCCGAACTCAAGTATGTAGGAGATGGTGAGCGAGCCCAGGTACAGCCCGGCGAGCTCGGTGATGCCTTGTGCAGCGTGCGGGCTCAGGTAGCGCGCCAAAAAGGTATGCTTGGCACCCGCACCCTGGTCGGGGATGAGGTACAGGTCGAGCGCGACTTTGAACAGATATGGGCCAAGGACGTCAAAAACTGCCTTGAGCAGAATAGCCACCAGCGACACAAGGGCGATGGCTTTATAAGGACGCAGGTAGGTAAGCAGTCGCCGCATCAGGCGTCCGTCGTATGCCTTGCCGACTACATCCTCGTCCTGGGCCTGGCCCTGACTTTGCTGCGCTGCCTCTGCCATATTCCCTTCTATTTTAGCGAGGTACGGGGTACGAGCTGCGCGGCGGGAGAAAATAGAAGTCATGGAGACGGTCGGGCTGTACATCTCGGTACCGTTCTGCCGGGCCAAGTGCACCTTTTGTAACTTTGCCTCGGGCGTGTACCCGCTTTCAGCCATGCCCGCGTATGTTGCGGCACTGGTTGCGCAGCTGCGCGGGGCGCATGCGTGGGCCGGGGCAAACGGGCTGTGCCTGCCTCGGCGAGTGGACACGATCTACCTGGGTGGCGGCACGCCTTCGCTGCTGCCGCCTGAGTTACTGCGCGAGCTGTTCACGGCCATCCGGGATGAGTTCGAGGTAGACGCGAACGCCGAGATCACGCTTGAGGCCGCGCCCCTGCAACTGGAGCCGGTGACGCTAGAGGCCGCGCAGAAGGCAGGCGTCAACCGTGTTTCTTTCGGCGTGCAGTCATTTATTGACGGTGAGGCCCGCGCCACGGCTCGCACCCATTCCGGTGCGCAGGCGCTAGCCGAGATTGCCCGCATGCGCTCTGCGGGTATTGCGCACGTTTCGGCGGACTTGATCGCCGGGCTGCCGGGGCAGACGGGGACGAGCTGGTTGCATTCGGTAGAAATGCTGGCTACCGCGCCGCTCGATCATGCCAGCATATACATGTTTGAGCTCGATGAAGACTCCCGGCTAGGCGCGGAGGCACTGCGAGGCGGGCTGCGATTCGGGGCCGCGTTGCTGCCTACCGACGATGCGGTTGCCGACTGGTATGGGCAGGCTGGGGAGCGGCTGACAGATGCCGGACTCATGCAGTACGAGATTTCAAATTTTGCGCGCCCCGGAGGCCGGTCGCGTCACAACGAGCGGTACTGGCTGCGAAAGCCGTACCTGGGGGTAGGTGTAGATGCGCACTCCATGCTGAGGACGGCTACGAGCGGCGCGGCGCGGTTTGCTGTGGGGGATGCGCTCGACAGCTATCTTGCCGGGGGCAGCTGGACTGCACCGAAGTTGTTGACACCGCGCGAAGAGCTCGAAGAGTGCTGGTTTTTGGGCCTGCGCAGGAGTGCTGGGGTGTCGCTAGGGGGCTTGCGGAAGCGATTCGGCAGAGAGGCTGTGGATGCATACTTATCGGTGTTATCTCAACTGACCCCGGACAGCCTCGCGCGCTTCGATGAAGACAAGGTCGCGCTCACCGCCCAGGGCCGCCTGCTTTCCAACGACGTGTTCACCGCGCTTTTATCTGCGCCGGATGCAAAAGACATACGCACCATTGCAGATCTCGTCCTTGTCCCGTAGATAATGAGGGAAGCCATGGCCCTTGAAACCGATATTCTGATTCCTGCTTTCGTGTCTCCAAACCAGAACCTCCTGGACCGGGACATGCCCGTCACCACCATCGACCTGCGCAGCGACACTGTTACCAAGCCCACCCGGCGTATGCGCGCCGCCATGGCTGAGGCTGAGGTCGGCGACGATGTATACGGGGAAGACCCGACTATCAATGCGCTTGAAGCCCGCGCGGCGGAGATATTTGGCCGCGAGGCTGCCCTGTTCGTCCCGACCGGGACCATGGGCAACCAGATCGCCATTCGCCTGCACACTACCCACGGGCAGGAAGTGTTGTGTGAGGCGCGCTCGCACCTGGTGGACTGGGAGATGGCCATGGTGGCGGCTTTCGCCGGTTGCCAGCTGCGGACCGCCTTTGCCGAAGACGGCATTTTTCGCTGGGAGCATGTCAAGAGCCTCATCGCGCCTAAAATCTACTATCGCCAGCAGCCTGGGTTGATCTCGCTTGAGAATACGCACAACATGGCGGGCGGTATCGTGACGCCGCTTCCTGTATTTCAGGAGATATGGGCAGGCGCACGTGAGGCCGGCCTGCCGGTGCATCTGGACGGTGCGCGCATCTTCCACGCTGCCACGCACCTGGGGATCGGCGTGGACGAGCTTACCGAGGGCTTTGATTCCGTCATGTTCTGCCTTTCAAAAGGCTTGTGCGCGCCGGTCGGCTCCATCCTGGTAGGTTCCGCGGAGTTTATTCAAAAGGGCCGCTCTGTGCGTAAGGCACTGGGCGGCGGCATGCGGCAGGCGGGCATCCTGGCAGCGGCTGGGCTGATCGCGCTTGAGGAAATGCCGGCGCGCCTGCATGAAGATCATGCAAATGCCCGCGTATTGGCCGAGCACCTGGTATCGCACCCCCAAGTTGAGCTTGACCTGAACTCTGTGCAGAGCAATATCGTGATTTTTGCTTTGCGCAACAAGGGCGACGCGGGGACAGTGGTTCGAGAGCTGAAGCATCGCGGGGTCCTGGCCGGTGCGGTAGGGCCGCATGCCGTTCGTTTTGTGACGCACCATGATGTCGATCGGAACGCTTGCGTAGAGGCCGCGCGGATCGCGACAGAAGTATTGTCCGCGCAAGCCTGATTTCATCAGCATGCAAGCATGCAGCCACGGAGCATCCGGCGCTGCATCCCACCGGAGTAAGGAGATTACGCATGGCGCTTCGCAATTTTGAGGTTCGCAAAGTCGGTGAAGGTTACATTTTGTCGGAGCAGTCCGGCTCGAACTATCACACGGAAACGGCCACCCATGAAGCCCCGGACCGCGAGGATGCGGCCAATTGGTTGCGCAGCCAGGGCGGCGCACCGGACCTGGTGGATCAAGCACTGGAGGATGCAGGCTCCACGGAGCGCGTCTTTTTCCAAATGGTAGGCAATTACTCAAATTCCGAGGATTTCCCCAAGCTCTGAAGGCCTTAAGATAAAATGCCTTGCAATTGCAGGTATAAACTTACGGAATGTTGAGGCACTCGATTGTTGTCCCGTTTCATAACGAAGAGGAGAACGTCACAGAGCTTTATGACCGGCTCAAGGCCGTCATGGAGCAGGTCAGCGACTCCTTTGAGCTGGTGCTGGTGGATGACGGTTCGAGCGACCGCACTTATAAATTGCTCGAAGAAGTTGCGGCGGTTGATAGCCGGGTACTGGTGGTCAAGCTACGCCGCAACTTCGGGCAGACTTCCGCACTGGCAGCAGGCTTTGACCATGCTCAGGGCGAATTTATTCTGGCCATGGATGGCGACCTGCAGCATGACCCGAATGAAATCCCACATTTTTTAGAAAAGCTTGAAGAAGGCTATGACGTTGTTTCCGGGTGGCGCAAGGATCGCATCGACAGCTTTGTTATGCGGCGCATACCCTCACGCTGCGCTAACTGGTTGATGGCAAGGCTTTCCGGCGTGGATATTCATGACTTCGGTACAACCTTCAAGGCGTATCGGCGAGAGGTCATCCAGGCGGTACCGCTTTATGGTGAAATGCACCGCTTCATACCGGCATTGGCATCCTGGTATGGAGCCAGTATTTGTGAAATTCCTATCAGAAATGTGAACCGTGAGCGCGGCAAAAGCCACTACGGCATCGGCCGCACATTTCGGGTGTTCTTTGACTTGCTGACTATTCGCTTTCTACTGAAGTATATGACGCGACCGCTGCATTTTTTCGGGTCGATCGGGGCCTTGTCAATGCTCGGGGGCAGTGCGCTTGCGGTCTTCCTGCTGCTGCTCAAGCTCACCACACATCAGCATGTCATGGACCAGCATGGGCCATTGTTTGTGGTGGCGGGCATCCTGATCCTGGCGGGCATCCAGATGCTGGCGATTGGGCTGCTAGGCGAGCTCCAAGTACGGCATCACCATCATTCAGGGCAGCGATCTCCGTATGCTGTTGACCGATTAGTACGGATGCGTGCGCCGGAAGAACCGCGAATGCTGCGGGAAAATTGACCTGAAGCTACGGCTTTGCAGTGGTATATTTTTGTTGAAGAGATAGGCCGGACGGCTGTGAACCGCCCGGGCAGTGAGCACTACCTCTTCAGTAGCACTCTGGCTAGGATTGCTAAAGCAGTAACGAATCTCCAGTCTATGGTGATTCGCACTACCACGGAGAGCCACTTCGGCTCTCTTGGCATCAAGCACCACCTCCTGACACCGGCCGGTCCATAGGACGTCGTCCAACGACCTACGGACCTCGCCGATCTTTTAGAATCGCGGGCCGCGGCCGCTCACATGGTCAGGAAGCAGACTGCAAAGTCAATATACAGTCACCTTTGCTTTTTGAGAGCATTCCGTTCGGTTATAGCTCGCTCTTGAAGAGCTTGATAGTCGTCAGTCGGTGCTGCGCATCCTACTCTGCGATATGCCACTTACAACCTTCGCATCGCTTGTTCTTGGATTTGGTTTTCTCAACGGCTTGCGTACTATAACGCCTGTTGCCGCAATTTGCTGGGGAGCCCGTCTGCACTGGATTTCGCTTGGGCAAACGCCGTTTGCCTTTCTTGAAAATCCGATTTCGCTGGGCGTGTTTTCCGCCTTGGCAGTCGGCGAGCTGATTGGCGACAAGCTGCCCAAGACGCCTCCGCGTACAGATACATTCCCATTACTCGCCAGGATGGCATTTGCAGCCGGTTGCGCAGCGGCACTCACATTTGCCGTTGCCAAGGGCGGTGAAGCTGCGCCCCCAGGCGTCACATCCATTGGATCTATTACGTCTACTGCGTCTGTTACATCTATGGCGGCGATTGCCGCAGTCGGTGCGCTGGCAGGTGCCTTTGCAGGCTTTCTGGCGCGGCGCTCACTTACGAAACAAGCGGGGCTTCCCGATCTTCCCGTAGCTCTTGTTGAAGACGCGCTCGCTATCGGCGGCTCGTTGCTGATCGTCTCCCGTTTGTAATCCCTGAAGCACCTTGGAGGACACCTGCATGGCAGAAGAAGTAGACGCGATCATTCTCGGCTCCGGCCAGGCGGGTAACCCGCTGGCCCTGGCTTTTGCAGCCAAGGGCAAACGTGTGGTGGTGATTGAGAGCAAGCACGTCGGCGGTACCTGCGTGAACGAAGGCTGCACCCCGACCAAGACCATGATCGCCAGCGCCAAGGTCGCCGAAATGGCACGCAGCGCAGGCAAGTTCGGCGTGCATACGGGTGATATTTCCGTGAGCATGCGTGAGATTCGTGACCGCAAGCGCGGGGTTGTCGATGTATGGCGCTCGGGCAGCGAGAAGAGCCTTGCCTCGGACCAGCACATTGAACTGGTGCGCGAGTTCGGCAGCTTTTCCGGACCGGCAACTGTCCAAGCCGGTAACCGCAGCTTTACCGCACCCTTTATTTGCATCAACACGGGGCTGCGCTCTGCAGTTCCGCCGGGTCTGGGGCTTGAGAACGTGCCATACCTCACCAATGAAACGGTGATGGAGCTCGACGAAGTACCGGAGCACCTGCTGATTCTGGGCGGCAGCTATATCGCAGTCGAGTTTGCGCAGATGTTCCGACGCTTTGGGGCACAAGTCACTGTTGTGGCGCAAGGGGCTCAACTGCTGCCGCGCGAGGACCCTGATATTGCCGCGGCACTTGGAGAAATCTTCAAGGGAGACGGCATTGAGGTTCTGCTGGGAGCGGAGGCGACGAAAGCCGCCTTTGCAAATGGGAGCGTTTCGCTGACTGTGTCGGCAGGTGACAGGGAGCAGCAGCTGCACGGCTCGCACTTGCTGCTGGCTGCCGGGCGCACCCCGAACACGGAAAAGCTCAATCTCCAAGCTGCCGGTCTTACCGCTGACGAACACGGCTTTATCCCCGTCAATGAGCGATTGGAAACGGGAGTGGCGGGCATTTACGCAGCGGGCGACGTCAAGGGCGGTCCGGCCTTTACGCATATTTCCTACGACGATTACCGGATACTCGCGGCGAACCTGCTGGAAGACGGCCACCGCACCACGAAGGACCGTCCAACCCCGTATACCGTCTTCACCGACCCGGAGCTGGGCCGCATCGGCATGACCTTGAAGGAAGCACGAGATGCCGGCCACACGGTGCGAGTGGCCAAGATGCCTGCGGCCTCCATTGCACGCGCCTATGAAACAGGCGAGGACCGCGGTCTGGTCAAGATTCTGGTTGACAAGGACACGGAGCAGATTCTGGGTGCGTCCATTTTGGCAGGGCAAGGGGGCGAGATGGCCGCCATCGTGCAGGTTGCCATGCAAGGTAAGCTACCGTATACGGCGCTGCGGGATGCGGTCTGGTCGCACCCGACCTGGGCGGAGGCGCTCAACACTGTTTTCTCAAAATGGGAAGGTGAGAGTTAAGACCTCGTGAACCATGCAGAAAACAAGGCCGTGACAGGGTAGGATGGCACAGCAGGTGACAACTTCCCCGGCACGGTTTTTAATTTCTCTGTCTTGTTTGGCAGGCTGTTTTACGTACCATAAACCCGCGATAGAGGATTCTGATGGCAGTGGCAAAACGAACGCTTACCAAGCCGGACAACGGTCAGAACCGCATCGTCATTGAGCAGGTGACTCCCGAGATCGATGCAGGCCGCTTTCCAGCCAAGCGCGTCGTAGGTGAAAGTGTATTGGTGACGGCTAATATTTTCGGCGATGGCCATGACCATGTCGAAGCCCGGCTGCTGGTACGCGGTCCCGGTGAGAAGAGCTGGATAAGCACGCCGTTTGCCCCGGCCGGTAATGACAAGTGGAAGAGCAGTTTTGTTGTGGAGCGCCAGGGAACCTACGAGTTCACCGTGGCCGCGACAGTGGATCACTTTGATACGTGGCAGGATGGGCTGGCCAAGAAGCTGAAAGCCGGGCAGGATGTAGCACTGGAGCTCCAGACCGGCAGCCTGCTGGTGGAGGCAGCTGCGGATCGTTGCAGAGGGAGGGATACCAGGGCCCTGAACAATTATGCCCAGCTGCTGCTGACCAATGGTGACGCGCTCACCTCACTTGAAATGAGCGGCCATGCCGAGGTGGAACGTGCCGCACTATGCGCCCAGGCGCTCTCATCCGACCTGTTGGAGCTGGTCTCACGCTACCCGAATGCGGCGCTTGAAACGCGCTATGACCGCGTGCTGCGTGTGGACGTGGATCGTGAGCGTGCTCGCTACTCTACCTGGTATGAGCTGTTTCCACGCTCCCAGGGAGCAGATGCACAAACGCACGGCACCCTGCGCGATGTGGAAGCGAAGCTGCCGTACCTGCAGCAGCTAGGTTTCGACGTGCTGTACATGCCTCCGATCCATCCCATCGGACGGTCCTACCGCAAGGGCAAAAACAATAGCGTGACCGCGCAACCGGACGATGTGGGTAGCCCCTGGGCCATCGGTGCGGCAGAGGGCGGCCATACGGACATCCTGCCTGAGCTGGGTACGTTGGCCGACTTCGAACATTTGCGCGCGGCAGCGCAAGAGCACGGCATGGAGCTTGCACTCGACATTGCATTTCAGTGCGCGCCCGAGCACCCCTGGGTTACAGAACACCCGGACTGGTTCAAGCATCGCGCGGATGGCTCGGTGCAGTATGCGGAAAACCCGCCCAAGAAGTACCAGGATATCTATCCCATTGATTTTGAATCGAAAGACTGGCGAAACCTGTGGGACGCCCTTGCCGAGGTATTCCTGTACTGGGCAGAGCAAGGTGTGCGCATTTTTCGCGTCGACAATCCGCACACCAAGGCATTTCCGTTCTGGGAGTGGTGTATCGCTGAAGTCAAGCGGCAGTACCCGGACTCACTGTTCCTGGCCGAAGCTTTTACCCGTCCGCGTGTCATGGAGCAGCTGGGCAAGGTCGGCTTCTCGCAGAGCTACACATATTTCTGCTGGCGTACCACCAAGGCTGAACTTGAGGAGTACCTGACGGAGCTTACGCAAAGCGAGCAGTGGGAGTATTTCCGGCCCAATTTTTGGCCGAACACGCCTGATATCAACCCCCTCAACCTGCAAACCGGCAGCCAGGCTTCTTTTGCACTGCGCCTGGTACTGGCTGCCACGATGAATCCTTCCTACGGCATCTATGGCGGGGTCTATGAGAACCTGGTCGACGCGCCATACCGCGCAGGCGGCGAAGAGTACCTTGACTCTGAAAAGTACGAGATCAAGCACTGGCCGCTTTCGCTTGAAAACCCGATTGCAAAGCTGATTGCTGCAGTCAACACTGCACGGCGTGAGCATCCTGCGCTGCAAACGTTCGATCAATCGCTGCGCTTTCACACTGTCGATAACCCGCAGCTGATTGCCTACAGCAAACGCTCGCGTGATGACGAAGACGTGGTGCTCACAGTAGTAAACCTTGATCCCCTACAGCCCCAGAGCGGCTGGCTGTATCTTGATACAAAGCAGCTTGGACTTACGGATGAGTCAGCCTACACGGTTAAGGACGCATTGACGGGCGCAAGCTACAACTGGTTTGGCCCCGGCAATTTTGTGGCATTGGACCCCAAGGCGCAGCCGGCGCACATTTTTTCAATTTCCAAGTAGCGCGATTTTTAAGAGCATAGGTACTGGAGGCAGGCTTGAAGCGGCAGGGAAGCGTATCGGATCCACTTTGGTATAAAGACGCCATTATTTACGAGCTACATGTACGCGCGTTCTCTGACTCGAACAACGACGGCATCGGCGACTTTCCCGGCCTGCTATCCAAGCTCGATTACCTGCAGGATCTGGGTGTGACTTGCATCTGGCTCCTGCCGTTTTTCCCTTCGCCCCTGCGCGATGACGGCTATGACATCTCCGATTACCTTTCAGTAAATCCCAGCTACGGCACGGTCGAGGATTTCAAGGAAGTGCTCGACGCAGCGCACGCACGCGACATGCAGGTGATGGTTGAGCTGGTCATCAATCACACCTCGGACCAGCACCCATGGTTCCAGGCCGCGCGCAACGCCGCACCGGACTCACCCGAGCGCGATTTCTACGTGTGGAGCAATACGGATAAGCTCTACAAGGATGCCCGTATCATTTTCACGGACACTGAGAAGTCCAACTGGACCTGGGACCCGGTGGCGAACGCCTACTATTGGCATCGCTTTTTTTCACACCAGCCGGATTTGAATTTCGATAACCCGCGTGTTTTGCAGGAAGTAATTGATGTCATGCGCTTCTGGCTCGACATGGGCGTAGACGGGTTACGCATGGATGCGATCCCATACCTGATTGAGCGCGACGGCACCAACTGCGAGAACCTGCCCGAAACTCACGTCGCTATCAAGGCCATCCGTACCGCCATTGATGAAGGCTATGAAGGCCGGCTGATCCTGGCCGAGGCCAACCAGTGGCCTGAAGATGTACGCCCTTACTTCGGCGACGGCGATGAGTGCCACATGGCGTTCCACTTCCCCCTGATGCCGCGCATCTACATGGCACTGCGGCAGGAAGACCGGCTGCCGATTACGGACATCATGGCACAGACTCCGGGCATCCCTGAGAACTGCCAGTGGGGCATCTTCCTGCGCAACCATGACGAGCTGACGCTTGAGATGGTCTCCGATGAAGAGCGCGACTACATGTACCTGGCTTACTCAGCCGATCCGCGCATGCGCATCAATATCGGCATTCGCCGCAGGCTTGCGCCGCTGCTCGACAACAATCGCCGCCGTATCGAGCTGCTGAACTCGCTGCTGTTCTCGTTCCCCGGCACGCCGATTCTGTATTACGGTGACGAGATCGGCATGGGCGACAACATCTACCTGGGCGACCGCAATGGTGTCCGCACACCCATGCAGTGGTCAGGCGACCGTAACGCAGGCTTCTCTCGCGCCTCGCCCGCCAAGCTGTTTTCGCCTGTCATCATGGACCCGATGTGGGGCTATGAGGCAATCAACGTCGAGGCACAGCAGAGCGATCCTTCAAGCCTGCTGAGCT
>CAXSFX010000113.1:0-12572 GCA_964236655.1 uncultured Acidobacteriaceae bacterium
GACATCAGCGTGAACAACGTCCTGACCGTCACTCAGAACAGCATTTCCTCAGATAATGGACAACAAAAATCTAAAGGTGTTGAATTTTCTACTATCGTGCATCCGTTGCGGTCTGTGGATGTAAATTTCAACACAGCCTACACGCATGCAAGATATGGATATTTCTTCGATCCCAATACCGGAGACAACGATACCGGTCTGACTCCTGCCGATGTTCCAACAACGACCACTAATCTTTGGGTGGACACACGCAGGATCGGCAGCTTTCCCCTGGAGCTCGGTGCCGGCCTGCGTTTTGTTGGTGCCCGCCCCGGAAACAATCAGGATAATATCACTCTCGATAATTACGCCACCTTTGATGTTTACGCAACTTATCACCTTAAGGAAAAGTTCGACTTCTCTGCCCGAGAGAAGAACATCACCAACAAGGCTTATGCATCGTTTGCGGATATCAATTATCCAAGTGAAGTTATCCTGGCCGCCCCGCGATCCTACATGGTGTCATTTACAGGACACTTCTAAAATCAATCATCCCTTGTAACTTTGTATCCCGGAGTTCCTGGGCGCTTGTACGTCCGCCCAGGATCTCTCCGGGCCTGGTATGTGAAGGCTAAAACATGAAAAAGATGCTTGGAAGGATCATCGTCTGGCACCGTTTCCTCGCATTGCCTTCCTGTCTTTTCTTCGGGGTCTGGTTTTTGAGTGGAATTGTCATGATGTACGCGCGGATGCCGGAGCTTACAGAGGCCGAGCGCTTACAGCGCCTGCCGACTCTTGATCTTCACAGGGCTGGTGCCGTTCCTGCCGCCCTCCTCAATGAAAAGGCACCGGAGCGCATTACCGTAGGAATGCTGAACGAACGTCCTGTCTACCGAGTTCTGCCAAGTTCAGGAAGGTGGAAATCGATCTACGCAGATGATGGGACAGAGGTGGGAACGCTGGATTCGTCGGCGGCGTTACAAGTAGCCGCTGCATTTAGCGGCATGCCGCTTCGCTTTCTTTCACCCGCTAAAAAGATCGATACCGTTGACCAGTGGACCGTCTATCCAGCCTCTCGCGTCTACCTGCCGTTTCAGATCGTGAACGGCAATGACGAGAAAGGTACCAGGTACTACGTTTCGGCATCGACAGGTGCGGTCTTTCTAACCACAACTTTGCGAGGACGTGTTCTTGCCTGGTGTGGTGCCATACCTCACTGGTGGTACATCACTGCCCTTCGTTCCAACAATTCTTTGTGGCATTGGGTGATGATTGTCGCCTCCGGCTGGGGGGTGTTGATGAGCATTTTCGGCATTGCAGCCGGCGTGATGCGCTACTCTCCTTCAAAACGATACAGATTTCCAGGTCCTAGGTATTCTTCCGTGCCTCATGTCGGTATGAAACGGTGGCACTACATACTCGGGTACGGATTCGGTCTGATTACGTTTACCTGGATCTTGAGTGGCTTGTTCTCCCTAAATCCGGGCTCATGGAGCCCAGGCCCCGACCCCTCGTTGGCAGAAGTGCACTCCTTCGCTGGAGGCCCTCTCAGTCTCGACAGGTTTAGAACAAGCCCAAAGCAAGCGTGGAACATCCTTCAGCATTGCCTTCCTATTAAGGAACTCGAACTGATTAACTTCAACGGCGAACCCTTCTACATCGGTCGCCGGAGCCCTTCAGAGATGCGGCTACTGGATGCGGCTGTTGACAATCCAGCCTGTGAAAGCGGTGTCTCGCCGGCGTCTCTGGTTGCTGCAAGCAAGAGAGCCGAAGGGAACGTCAACGCTACAACAGTGGATGTACTGGCCTCTTACGACAGCTATTACTACGACCGCAAGTTTCTAAAGCCCCTGCCTGTCGTTCGGGTGCGCTTGTCAGATACCAAAGGAACCTGGCTGTATCTCAACCCCAAATCGGCCTTGATCCAGGCACGCTACACGGAAAGAAGTCGATGGGAACACTGGCTTTATAGTGGCCTACACAGCCTGGATTTCCCTTTTCTCTTCTACCGTCGTCCCCTTTGGGATGTGATCGTGGTGGTCTTGAGCTTGGGTGGGTTCGCCCTGAGCGTAACGGGAATCACGTTGACCATCCGCTACTTTCAAAAGACCTTCAAAAAACGTCGTCCGACTTTGAAGCGTGCTTAAAAGTATACGGTTATCCCGGCTAGCCGAGCTACGGAGGTCAACCGTAGCTGCCTATATTCGAGTGACCCCACATATCAAATTCATACCAAAGGGAGAAATCAATTAGCGGCGTTGAAAGTTAATGTCCACTACGCGTACTTAAATGACTCAACCCTGGAAGCAGCGCTGCGGTATCCCAGTAAAAAGGACGCAGCTCCAGAATCCTATTGTTCCGCAGCCGGAAAAACTGTAGCAAAGGCCAGTCCAAGTGGAGTCCGGTTACCTTTGCAATGGCATAAACATGAGACTTGCTCACGACGACATCACCCGTTGCATAAAGCTCGGTATCCTGCACCTCCATGGAGGACCATTGCTGCGCAAAAGCCTGCATCCAGGCTTCAAAGCCGCTGTGTCCGCTCCATATTCCACCGTAAGGAAGTGAGGCAGGCTGGTAGATGACGCACTCGGGGTCGAGCGTAGCCGCGATGGCAGAAAAGTCTCCCCCTCCAGCGGCCAGGTACGCGCTCTCTGCTTCGTAGAAGCGATGGAGAGTGCTGATTGCAGGGTTCTGACCGGGTGCGCTCATTGCATTTCCTTTCTTCGAGGCCTAGCTTTTGCGACTCTGCGCTGCAGCGACATAAGCCGGTACATTCCAGTAAAACGGGCGAAAATCGACAATCTTACCTTTCCTCACGGTCACGACCTGCGTCATCGGGAGGTCTTGCGTTGAGCCATTCATTCGTGAACGGGTGATGAAGCGGCAAAACACGATGACCTTGTCGCCATGCTCAAAAAACTCGCGTTCCTTGACCTCCAGCTTGTCGAAGATAGAAGCCATCGCCTTCGCCCATCGCTCATATGCTTCGTGGCCAACGTACTCTCCACCGAATGGAAGATCCGGCGATTGGTGTAGAACGACATCGGAATCCATCGTCTCTCGCATCTCGTCGAAACTGGCGAAACCGTTTTCTTCGTAAGTCTTCATGTAGCTTGCCTCAGCTTCGTAGAAGCGAAGCAGGGTTTTCTTCGGGGTTGCTTCCGCATTGGTTTGCGCGTTCATTCTTGCTCCTTTGGCTGATTATGCCGCGTTGCCGATGGTGCCGGGAGTGGGAAGCCACGCACCTTCGCCTTGCAGGTGAGCCAACGATAAGCCCGGCACTCATTCGACATCGTTTCTCTAAAGCGTGATCTCTGACCCTGCAGGATCACTGTGGAATGTCGCCTGTCCACCTTTTCGGAACGTTGCGGCTGTACCGAATGTGTCTTCCATAAACTGCATGAAAACAATTTTCTCGTCTTTGATTTTCGCAAATAGGGAAAAAGGTGAGGTGATGACCTTACCCATGGTGTTCGACTTGTAGGTGAACCGGCCGAAAACGGCGACTTTCTCTTCAGACTCAATGATGTCTTCAACCTGGAAGTCTTGGCTTTCCCAGTACTTGCTGACCCGAGTGTAGGTATCGACGACGGCCTGGGGTCCCTTGGCTGTACCGGCCCAGGGCATGATCTTTTTCAACTCGACGTTTTCATAGTTCAGCGACACGTAAGTTGCATCCGCCGCAACGAGCCGGCTGACTACGGCCAGGTTGGTGGGTTCTTTCAGCAGCGCCTGGACGATTTCAGATGGTTTTAACGGCATAGTATCTCCTTATTCAATCAGCTGGTTTATTCAACTTTCCACTTTGCTGATCGACTGATCTACAATATGACATGGGTACAAGCATAAAAGCAAACATAAAGACTGATCGATCAGGAAATGCAAGCCGCCCGGCTCCCGATCGTGGCCGCGGACGGCCGCGCGAGTTCGACCGGAAAGAGGGCCTGCGCCAGGCGATGCAAGTCTTTTGGTCGTTCGGGTATGAGGCCACGTCCATGGCGGACCTTCGCAAGGCGCTCGGCATCAAGCAGGCGAGCCTATATGCCGCATACGGCAGCAAGGAGGAGTTGTTCCGCGAGGCAGTTGCGCTCTACCAACAGACCGATGGCAGCACTACTTCGCGCGCCCTTGCCGCAGATTTACGTGCTCGCGAAGCCATCCATGCCATGCTCCAGGATGCAGTCGACGTCTTTACCAAGGCAGCTACCCCGCGCGGCTGCCTTCTCGTCCTGAGCACCATTCACTGCACACTCAAGAATAAAAACGTTCAGGAACACCTGTCTTCCGTTCGCAAGCAAACGCTCACCGGCATTGAGGCTCGTTTACGGCGTGGGCAGCGCGAAGGCGACGTACTGGAAACTGCTCCCATCGCCGCAATTGCCGGTTTCTACACAACGGTGCTCCATGGCCTCTCGATTCAAGCCAAGGACGGTGCCTCCCATAAAGCCTTGACGCAGGTTGTGAATTGCGCCATGAGCGTGTGGGACGATATGGCCGGTAAAAAATTGAATCCAATTTATTGATTGATTGATCTGTATATTCGATGAAGTGGAGGAGAAAACCATGAAGATTGGATTTATAGGTATTGGAAGCATGGGTGCCGCGATGGTGCCTAATTTGTTGAAGGCCGGTCATCAAGTAAGCGTTTGGAATCGTGATCGAGCGGCAGCCGAGGCCCTTGAAGGCGTGACCGTTCTTGCGTCGCCCGCTGCTGCGTTCGAGAACGATGCCGTTATCACAATGCTGGCCAATGACGATGCGGTGCGGAGCGTTATCTTAAGCGAAGAAACCTTTGCTTCGGCGTCAAAGGGGTGCGTCCACGTCGTGATGGCGACCATCTCCCCGGCACTGGTTGGAGAGTTGCAGAAGGCACATGAGCGTGCGGGGATTGGGTATGTTTCAGCTACAGTCTTCGGCATTCCCACGGTAGCCGCAAAAGGAGAGCTGAACATCCTGGCTGCAGGCGACTCAAAGGCGGTAGCAACCGTGCAGCCGCTGCTCGATGCACTGGGCCAGAAGACATGGCATCTCGGCGAAGATCCGAAACATGCGAATATCGCAAAAATTGCCGGGAACATGATGATTACCCTGGCGATTGAAGCGATGGGCGAAGCCACCGCGCTTACCGAGAGCTATGGACTTAAAGCAGCCGATTTCCTGGAAATTGTCACCAACACCATGTTTGCCAGTCCAAGCTATAAACGCTATGGAGACAATATCTCCAAAAACACTTACGAGCCGGGTTTCAAGCTGACCTTGGGCTTGAAAGATGTAGTTCTCGCGCTCGATGCGGCAAAGGGGACCAACACAGAACTGCCTGCAGCGGAAATTGTCCGCGAAAACATGCAGCAAGCAGTGGATCAGGGTCTTGGAGACAAGGACTGGTCAGCTTTAGCGAAGGCCACGCGGCGCAGGGCAGGCCTGGCGGAAGGCGTGGCATAACATGGCGACAGTCTTTGTAATGTATGCCGGAGATGCCGACACCCGTTTCGACCGAGAATACTATGTCCACTCGCACCTTCCACTGGTTATAAAGGCATGGAGTGCCTACGGGCTTCTAAGCGCGGAGGCCTTCTTTCCGGGTGGAGTCGGCGAAGGAACGATCGCCTTGTGCATTTGCCGCTTTCGAGATGAGGCGGCTATTGAGGCTTCTTTTGGATCCCCGGAAGCCGCAGGCGTCATGGCTGACGTTCCGCATTTCACTAACGTAAAGCCTTCGCAGCTTCGAGCCGTACCGCTCTAATCAGTTTGGTTTTCGGGTAATCAGCTCACCGACAAATTAAGGATAAATTATGACTGAAAAGCCTTTCAATAAGAATGAACCAGGTAAGATCGCACCGCAACAATTCTGGGCTGAAACGCCGGTTAAGAGTTCCCGGTGGGGTAGCTTCTGGGTGCCCGGCGAGCGTGTCACTATCGAGGGAAAGACTTTTCAGCGCGGGCCGATGTTTGTTGAATGGGAAACGCCTGAGCATGTTACTCAGCCATACCCGATTGTGCTTGTCCACGGCGGCGGTTTTCAGGGGACGGAGTGGCAGGACACCCCCGATGGGCGGCCCGGTTGGGCGCAACGTCTGATGGAAGCCGGGTATGCCGTTCTGCTTGTGGATCGTCCGGGGCATGGGCGCTCGCCGTATCATCCGCAAACGGTCGGTCCGATGGGTCCTCCTTTCTCCTATGAACGTGGGCAGGAAGTCTACTTTCCGGCTTCAGCAATGCCGACACATACTCAGTGGCCCTTCGCCCCTGATGACCAGGCTGCTTTCGACGACTTCCTTGCCGGTTACGGGCCGTTGCCGGCGGATCTGGCTGCATCGGAGGACATGGATGCAGACCGGCTCTGCCGTTTGTTGGATCGCATCGGTCCGGCCATCCTTTTGACACACTCAGCCTCCGGTCCTGACGGGTGGCTGGTGGCTGATCGGCGTCCCGGCCTCGTTGCCGCCATCGTGACAATCGAGCCCATGGGGCCGCCCTTTGCCGCGACTCCAGGCATCGGCTCACTCGATTGGGGCCTGACCGCTCCTCCTGTCACCTACGATCCGCCCCGCGGTACACCTGAAGAAGTGCGTGCAGCTGACCCTGCAACACTGCGCATTCCCGCACTTGACGGATTGCCGATTGCAGTCGTTACCGGTGAGACTTCAGCTTTCGCCGGCTTTGGACCGGCCATCGTGGATTTTCTTGTACACGCAGGTGCGGCCGCCGAGCATCTACATCTCCCCGATTTCGGGGTGTTCGGCAACGGGCATGGACTGATCTACGAAAAGAACTCTGACGAAACGCTCGCACCTGTCTTGCACTGGCTGGATATACATGTGAGTAACACGATGAGCAACCACGACCGGGGGAAAGCGTGAGCAATTCTATTTACGAGCAACGCATATATCACGCCATGCCGGGTCGGATGCCCGATCTTCTCAGGCGTTTTGAGCAGGTCACATTGCCGATATGGGAGCGACTAGGCATACGCCATGTAGGATTCTGGACGTATGCGGTTGGAGGTTCCAACCACGATCTCATCTACATGCTCCAGTGGTCTTCCATGGCCGACCGCGAAGAGAAGTGGTCGATTTTTATGGCTGACCCGCAATGGCTGGAGAAGCGTGCCGAGTCAGAGCAGGGCGGTCCGCTCCTAAGCTCATTTTCTAACAGCTTTCTTCAGCCGACCGCATTTTCTGTTTTGAAATAGGCGCGAACTGTAGGAAAAGATAGTTGATGAGGCGCTTGTACTCTCTGAAATGACCATCTCAGAGAAGTACAATCCATCTTATAAGTCGAGATGAGTGCAATTGCGCGTGACCGAAAAAGTGCCGACTGTACGTTAACGCTGGTGGACTTCGACTTCAATCCTGCGACTTGTGCCGTTTATAATACTGTCGCCGGTGTTTTCGGCATGTTCAATCGGTATAACTTAAGGCTTTGGCATATTGGCATAAATGTCAAATCACCACGATGCGTTTGAACTTCGTCTTCCACGCAATCTCCGCATAGATTTTTATAGTCTTACACGTTCACCTTAGTCACCAAGCTCAACAGCTTGTCGGCCTTCCGCATCAATGGTCAGCATTAAGGATTGAGCAATCTGTACCATTTCTGTACAAGTTCTTAACGACTTGTTAAAGTCTCGCTCGTCTACTAGGTATTCAGTATCTCACGCTAGAAAGTTGTATTTAATGTATACGTGAGTTGCGGGTAGAGGAAACATGGCAAATTTGGCGGAAGTTCTTGTGCGGACACTGATCCTGTCCGGTGTGGAGCGGGTATACGGGCTGCCCGGGGATTCACTCAATGGCGTAACCGATTCCATTCGGACCCATGCAGAGGTGCAATGGGTTCATGTGCGGAACGAGGAAGCTGCGGCGTTTGCGGCTGGGGCAGAAGCGCACCTGACTGGACAGCTGGCAGTCTGCGCGGGGAGCTGCGGCCCGGGCAATCTGCATTTCATCAACGGGCTGTACGATTGCCAGCGCAGCCGGGTGCCGGTGCTGGCGATCGCGGCGCAGATTCCAAGCCAGGAACTGGGGACGACCTACTTCCAGGAAACGTCTCCGGAACAATTGTTCAAGGACTGCAGCCACTACTGCGGGGTGATTTCATCCCCGGACCAGATGCCGCGGGTGCTGGCCATCGCCATGCGGACAGCGATTGCAAAACGCGGTGTGGCTGTAATCGTGATCCCCGGCGACGTTTCCATGATGACGTGCCCCCACCCCCCCATCGCGCTCGGTTTTCTCCGCAATGAGTCCGCAATCGTGCCGGCAGAGAAAGAACTGAATGCGGCGTCGGCAGTGCTGAACGGGGCCAAACGGGTCACCATACTAGCCGGGGCAGGTTGCGAGGGCTCGCACGCGGAGCTGATGCAGATCGCGGAACGACTCCAGGCGCCCATCGTGCATGCCTACCGGGGTAAAGAGTTTGTAGAGTATGACAACCCATATGACGTGGGGATGACGGGGTTGATCGGATGGGCATCAGGCTACCGGGCGATGATGCACTGCGACGCCCTCCTGGCGCTTGGGACAGACTTCCCTTACCCGCAGTTTTATCCGGAAAAAGCCAAAAAGATTCAGGTGGATGTGCGCGGCGAGCAGATCGGCCGGCGCACCGCGGTGGATGTCGGACTGATCGGTACGGTAAAAGAGACCATCGAGGCGCTCCTGCCCAAACTGGCAGAGAGCAAAGACAAAGGGCATCTGCAGGATTCGTTGGAGCACTACCGGAGTTCACGGAAGGGGTTGGACGAGCTTGCTACAGGCAAGCCGGGCTCGACCCCGCTGCACCCGCAGTATGTAGCAAAAGTGCTGGACGAAGCGGCTGCGGAAGACGCGGTGTTCACGGTGGATGTGGGTACGCCTTCGATCTGGGCGGCACGATACATCAAGTTCAACGGCAAGCGCCGGTTGATTGGGTCATGGTCGCACGGCTCCATGGCCGGGGCGCTTCCACAAGCGCTTGGGGCACAGGCAGCGTTTCGCGGCAGGCAAGTCATCGCTATGGCGGGTGACGGTGGGCTGGCGATGGGCATGGGCGAACTGCTCACGGCGGTACAAAACAAGCTGCCGATCAAGATCGTCGTCTTCAACAACAACGCGCTTGCGTTTGTTGAGGTAGAGATGATTGCGGCGGGCATCGTACCGTTCGGCACGGAGCTGAAGAACCCTGAATTCAGCAAGGTAGCCGAGGCATGTGGACTGCTGGGCCTGCGCGTGACAAAGCCCGAGGAGCTGCGGCCGGCCCTGGACCAGGCATTCAGCTATAACGGCCCGGCGCTGGTGGAGGTACTGGTACACCGGCAAGAGCTTTCAATACCGCCGACCATTACAGCGGCGCAGGCGATGGGCTTCAGTTTGTACCTGACCAAGAGCGTACTGAACGGCAAAGGCGACGCGATCGTGGATTTGGCCAAGACAAACCTGCTGGACCGATTGCTGGGGGATTGAGCAAGGCATGAGCGACAGAGGAGAAAGTATGCGAATCGGTTTGTTTGTGCCGTGTTACGTTGAGGCGTTTTACCCGGAAGTAGCCATTGCCACGCTCGAACTGCTCGAAAGCCTGGGCCACAAAGTTGAATATCCCAAACACCAAACCTGCTGCGGCCAGCCCATGGCCAACACGGGCGACCAGAAAGCAGCGGCAGCGACCGAAGCGCATTTTGTAGAGTGCTTCAAGGATTATGAGGTCGTCGTGGGACCGTCAGGCAGTTGTGTCCACCACGTCCGGGTCCACCTGGATGCTTGCGAGCAGACGGCGGACGCCGTGCGGGTGCGCGGCGCGGTCCGCGAGTTGAGCGAGTTTCTGCACGAGGATCAGAAGGTAGATACATTTCCGAAAGCATTGTTTCCGCACAAGGTGGGCGTACATGATAGCTGCACTGCAATACGTGGGCTACGGCAGGCAAGGCCGTCAGAGCATCCGAACCAGCCTGCTTACTCGATGAGCCGGGATCTGTTAAAGAAAATACCGGGGCTGGAGATTATCGAGGCCGAGCGCTCGGACGAGTGCTGCGGGTTCGGCGGCAGCTTTTGCGTGACGGATGCGGCGGTTTCCGCGAAGATGGGCCACGACCGGGCGAATGATTTTGCACGTCAGGGCGCGGAGTATATTGCGTCGGGCGATATGAGCTGCTTGCTGCAAATTAAGGGCGTGATTGACCGGGAAAAGCTGCCGCTCAAGGTGGTACACATGGCGCAGATTCTGAATGGGGGACCGTTCGCATGAGCATTTTCCCGATATTCGGCGAGAAGACTGTGGACCCGCAGGCTGCTGCGGCCCGGTTTATTGAGGACCCTAAACATGAAGAAACACATGACCGGCTGGTATGGGCCATGCGGACAAATCGCGACAAGGCGGTAGCTGCGTTGCCGGAGTGGGAGGAGCTGCGCGATGTGGCGTCACAAATCAAGGAACACACGCTGACGCACCTGGACACCTACCTGGAGCAGTTTGAAGCAGCGGCGCTGGCGAATGGGGTGCAGGTACATTGGGCGCGCGATGCGGCGGAACACAACGAAATCGTGGTTGGGATTTTCAAGGAGCGGGGGGTAAAGCTCGCAATCAAGAGCAAGTCGATGCTGCAGGAAGAGTGCGGCATGGGAGAAGCGCTGGGGAAGGAAGGGATCGAAGCACGCGAGTCGGACCTGGGAGAGCGAATTCAGCAGCTTTCGCACGAAAGGCCGAGCCATATCGTGGTGCCGAGCATCCACCAGCTGCGGACCGATGTAGCTGAGCTTTTTGCGAAAAATCTAGGGACGGATGCGAACAACTCTGACCCGCACTACCTGGCGGAGTCGATGCGCAACGATGCGCGACCGCAGTTTTTAAAGGCACAGGCGGGCATGACAGGGGCCAACTTCGCCATCGCCGAAACAGGCAGCATCGTGGTTTGCACCAACGAGGGCAATGCAGATATCGGCGCGACGGTGCCGCCGCTACAGGTTTGCAGCATCGGGATCGAGAAGCTGATCCCTCGGCAAACCGACCTGGCGGTGATGCTGCGGATGCTGTCGCGCAGCGCGCTGGGACCGCCGATGACCCAGTACACGACCCACTTGCGGAAGCCGCGGCCGGGGGCTGAGCTGCACTTTATCCTGGTGGATAACAAGCGGTCGGAGCGGCTGGGATCGAAAGATTTTTGGCATGTGCTGAAGTGCATTCGCTGCGGGGCATGCATGAACACTTGCCCGGTATATCGGCGCAGCGGCGGTTTGGCGTATGGCGGAACGTACTCAGGGCCGATCGGGATCATTTTGGACCCGGCGTTTGACCCGCACAAGTATCACGAGCTGCCCTTCCACTCGTCGCTGTGCGGGAGCTGTTCAGAGGTATGTCCGGTGAAGATCGACATCGCCGACCAGATCTACAAGTGGCGTCGGGTGATTGTGGACCGCGGGCAGATGCCGGCGCTGGAGCAAGCCGGGATGGGTGTGCTGGGTTCCGTGATGGCGCACGCGGGGATCTTTGAGGCAGCCGAGAGCGTAGGGCTGGCGGCACTTCGGATCTTGCCGAAAGCCGTGCTGGACAATCCGCTGAATCCATGGACAAATGGGCGGGAGATGCCGGTACCGGCAAAGACAACATTCAGCAAGTGGTTCGAAGACAATCGCGGGGAAAACGGGGAGAAGGCATGAGCACTGCACGGGAAGCGATATTGAGCGCGGTACGGGCGGCGCTGCCGACGCCGGCGGTGGACTTGCCTGAAGAAATGCACCTGCTCGGCAAGCCGCGGGTGGGCAGCAATGTGGGGTACAAGGGAGAGCTGCCGGGGCTTGAAAAGGTGGAAGGATTTCCCGAGCCGGGGGAATCACTGGTGCCCTTTTTCGAGAAGCAGCTGGTAGCCATGGGCGGTCGGTCCTTCCAAGTGGGCAGCGCGAAGGAGGCGCAGGCAAAAGCGCGCGAGTTGTTCCCGGAGGCAAAAGTATGGGCCTCGACTACCCCGGAGATTTCAGCAAACCGCAATGTAAAAGCAGGCGATGCGCCGGGGAGCTTCGCCGACGTGGATGTAGCGGTGGTACGCAGCAGGCTGGGCGTTGCGGAGGCAGCGGCGCTCTGGCTGGACAGCGATGACCTGGTGGTACCGTCGCTGGGGGTGCTGGCGCAGAACCTGGTAGTTTTGCTGGACCCGGAAGCGATTGTGCCGACGTTGCATGAGGCATACAACGGTGGCATCGCCGGAGATACGAGCCCCTACGGAGTATTTATGGCGGGGCCTTCGGCAACCGGGGATATTGAAGGAGTGATTATCCACGGGGCCCAAGGGGCGCGAAGTTTAACGGTGCTGCTGTTAAAAGCGGAGGAAAGTCGAGCCTCGGCACCTGCCTCCGGCAGCGTTCATTGACTTAGTCGGCGTAGACTATCGACTTAGATTAGTCACCTACACCAAGGCAAAAGTTTGCTAAAAGTAATGTAAAGGGTAGGTGCATCAAAATTGTTACCTCCTCTTATTTGAAAATTTACATTTTGCAATATACGTAGGCATCTTAAAGCAGGTATACGCCTTCTGAGTAGTAGCATAGTGTAGAGAGTATTCCTCCCCAAGGAATTATCATAAGATGTCTGATTTACCTGCACTATCAGCTAAATACAAGTAG
>CAXSFX010000114.1:0-12290 GCA_964236655.1 uncultured Acidobacteriaceae bacterium
TTTCCACCCGGATCGTCCCGCCATGCGCCAGCACAATATGCTTGGCAATCGCCAGCCCCAGGCCGGTACCGCCGGAATCGCGCGAGCGCGCCTTGTCCACCCGGTAGAACCGCTCAAAGATACGCTGCAAGTGCTGCGACGCAATCCCCTGCCCAAAATCCCGCACATAGAACTCGACCAGCTCTCCCGCCTCACGCGCGCCGATGCGCACCCGCCCACCGGAGCGCCCATACTTCATCGCATTCTCAATCAGGTTGCCGAACACCTGGCTGATCGCGTCCAGATCCACCAGCACCGGCACTTCCGGAGCAGGCGCACGCTCCAGAACCACGCCCGAATCGATGGCCATGCCGGCCAGCGAGTCGAGCGCGTCATCAATCAGCACGTCGGCTCGCAGCGGGCGCGGCTGCAACCGGTAGTCGCCCGCCTCCACGGTGGCCAGCGCCAGCAGGTCCACCGTCAGGCGGTTCATGCGCGTAGCATTGCGCAGCACAATTGCCAGAAAGTCGCGCGCCTGCTCAGAGAGCCCCTCTTCCCCGTCGAGCACCGTCTCCACGTAGCCCGAAATAGACGTAAGCGGGGTGCGCAGTTCATGCGAAACATTGGCGACAAAGTCGCGGCGCATCCGCTCGGCCCGCTCAATCTCCGTTACATCATGCAGCACCAGCACCGCACCGCCGCCCGGCATGGGCGCGGCACTTACGCCGAAGGCGCGGCCCGGCACAAAACTGGTAGCTCGCCCGCGACCCAGCGCATGCTCCCTCATGGCTACCTCAACGCAGCGCAGCACGTCCGGGTCACGGATACTTTCAACCAGCGACCGCCCCTCGCGCATGGCTGAAGGAGAAATAGCCTTCATTTTGGAGTTGGACCAGGTAATCCGCGAGTCTGCCGAGATGCCCACGACGCCTTCCTGCATACTGTCCAGCAGCACGGCCAGCTCGTGCCGTGAGCCGTCCAGCGCCCGAAAGCTCTCCTCCAGCCGGGCAGCGGTTGTATCAAGCGCATGCGCCACTTCGGAAATTTCATCCAGGCGGTCCTCTTCCACCCTCGCCGACAGCTCCCCGGAAGCAATGCGATTGGCAAACCGCACAATACGCGTAAGGCGCTGGGCCACACGCCGCGCCAGGAACGCAGCCGTTACCGTAGCCAGCCCCAGCCCGAGCAGCGAGGCAAGCAGCAGGTCGCGCCGCAGCAGGAGCAGAATCGCCTGGAGACTCGAAAGCGAGAACAGGAAGCGCACCCGGTTCGGCCCCGCTGCCGCACGGACCTGCAACGTGTCGCCCCCAAAATCAATCTGGGAATCGGTTCCAGGCTCAATCCCAGGCTCGATCCCGGATTCAATCTTGGCCTCGCCGGTCACCCGCAGCGTGCCGCCTGCACCCAGGCCTTGCGCCACAAGCTGTCCCGAGGCATCACGTACAACAATGTCGGCACGAGCGGCTAGCGCCTGCGCCCGCACCACGCCCGGCAGCTCCGAGCGCGGCGTCCCAGCCAGCTGCTCTGCCAGCTGCGCCCCTTTTGCATTGTAGTAAGCAGCAGCCTGCGCGTAGAGCGAGTGCCGCACAATCCGGCGCACAGAAAGGTCCAGGATAGCCGTACCGATGCAAAGCACCAGCATGAAGGAGAACAGCAACTTCGTAAAAACCCGGCCCGTCATACCCTGCTCCCCGTTCTCCCTCTGCAAGCAGGCTAGAGCAAAAGCAAAGTTGGTGGAATGTATAAAATCTGTGTCATCCTGGACGAAACTTCCGTAGGAAGTGTAGTCGAAGGACCTGCTTTTACCGTACTCCGTAGACCATCTTGGTGTTACTCCTACTGGCTCCCGGCAGTCTCCGCTATGCTGCCCGCCTTGGGCATTTCAAACCGGTACCCGGCCCCGCGCACAGTCTTCAGATACCGGGGGTTTTCCGGGTCCGCCTCAATCTTCTCGCGGATGCGCCGTACATACACATCCACCGAACGCGGCGTCACAAACCGCGCATCCCCCCACACCGCATCCAGCAAGTGATCGCGCGAGAACACGCGCCCCGGGTGCCGCGCCAGGTAATCCAGCAGTCGAAACTCGGTAGCCGTAGTAGTAGTGAGCTCACCGCGCACCTTCAGCTGCATGGCTCCTGCATCAATAATCACTTCTTCAAACTGGATCGTCTGCGGCCCGGTAGGCCGCTCAAACCGCCGCAGCACCGCCTTGACCCGCGCCACCAGCTCACGCGGCGCAAACGGCTTCGTAATATAGTCGTCGGCACCCAGCTCCAGGCCCAGCACCCGGTCGTTTTCTGACGCCTTGGCTGTCATAAAAATAATAGGAATCGTGGACAGCTGCGCATTGGTTCGCAACTTGCGGCATACGTCGAGCCCATCGCCGCCGGGCACCATGATGTCGAGCAGAAACAGCGCAGGAGCCTGGCGCTCGGCTTCAGAAATCAGGTGCAACGGCGTAGGAAAAAGACGTGGCACGTAGCCGGACGCCTGCAAGTGGTGCTCTACCAGCCGTGCAATATCGGTATCATCTTCCAGAACAAAAACGGACACACTCAAATCGGGTACCTTTCCCCCGCGCACTACCGCACGCGGCCCACCTCAGACTACGCCCGCTACCCGCCACTGCATGCGAACAGGCGATGAATTCCAGTCCTCGATACGCAAAGCCCGCATACGAATCCAGAAAACCTTCATCACTCCTCAAAGATGAAGCTACGACTCCCCAACCAGGTTCATCACTCCCCAAACCAGGATCAGCACTCCCTAAAACAGGCTCACCACTCCCTAAACAGGATCAGCACTCCCCAAAAACAGGGTCATCCTGAGCGCAGCGAAGGATCTGCTTTCCCCCTTGCCCCCACCTCCCTTTTAAAAACTTTGCCCACCCTCAATACGACCGCATCAACGCAGCCGCTCCCGGAGTCCAATACGCAACGCACAAGGAGCCCTATGACACAGAAGCAACGCAAACTCGGCACCCAGGGCCTCGTCGTCTCCGAACAAGGCCTGGGCTGCATGGGCATGTCCGCCTTCTACGGCGGACGCGACGAGGCACAATCCATCGCCACCCTGAACCGCTCCATCGAACTGGGCATCACCTTCCTCGACACCTCCGACATCTACGGTCCCCACACCAACGAGGAGCTGCTGGGGCGCGTATTCAAAGGCCGCCGGAATGAAGTCGTTCTCGCCACCAAGTTCGGCATCATGGTCGACCCCAACGACCCTTCCGTACGCGGCACCAACGGCCGTCCGGAGTATGTGCGAAAAGCCTGCGATGCCAGCCTGAAGCGCCTCGGTGTCGAAATCATCGACCTCTACTACCAGCACCGCGTTGACCCCGACGTACCCATCGAAGAGACAGTCGGTGCCATGGCCGGTCTGATGGAAGCCGGTAAAGTCCGCTACCTGGGCCTGTCTGAAGCCGCTCCCGAGACCATCCGCCGCGCCCACCGCACCCACCCCATCAGCGCGCTCCAAACCGAATACTCACTCTGGACGCGCGACCCCGAGGACGGCCTGCTTGCCCTCACCCGCGAGCTCGGCATCGGTTTTGTAGCCTACTCACCGCTTGGCCGCGGCTTCCTCAGCGGGCAGCTCAAATCTGTGGACGACCTGGAGCCGACCGACTGGCGGCGCACCAACCCACGCTTTCAAGGCGAAAACTTCAAAAAGAATCTGGAACTGGTCCACAAGCTCGAAGAACTCGCCCGGCGCAAAGGCGTCACCGCCTCGCAACTCGCCCTCGCCTGGACCATGCAGCAAGGCAATGACATCGTGCCGATCCCCGGCACCAAGCGCGTCAAATACCTGGAGGAAAACGCAGCAGCCTCCGAGCTCACCTTCACCCCCGCCGAGCTGCGCCAAATCGACGAGATCGCCCCCGCAGGCATCGCTCTGGGCACTCGCTACCCCGAAGCCGCCATGGCAGCAATCAACCGCTAGGCACTGTCTTTAACTAAGCATCAAAATTTGCACCACATGATGCTACTATCGGCTACAAGCAGGAGGTTTACATGCGTACAACAGTCACCCTCGACGATGAATTGATCGCTGATGCCAAGGAATTAACAGGTATTCAGGAAACGCCCGCCTTATTGAAAGCCGCCTTGACCGCACTAGTACAGCGCGAAGCAGCCCATGCGCTTTCTCGGCTTGGCGGTACGATGCCCGGCTTGAAAAGAATACCTCGGAGGCGTTCTGCCAAGTGATCCTGGTAGATAGTTCCATTTGGATCGATCACTTTGCTACAGCTGATGCCATTCTTCAATTGAACCTAGACCAGAGAAAAGTACTATCGCACCCCTTTGTCATAGGCGAACTAGCTATGGGCAACTTGCAGCCTCGGGAACAAACCTTCTGGCTGCTTTACAAATTCCCTGCGGCTATCGTGGCTCATGACGAAGATGTTCTGAAATATGTCGCACTCCACAAACTTTTCGGCTCTGGCATCGGCTACATTGACGCTCATCTGCTCGTTTCAACACAGCTTACGCCTGAAACAAAATTGTGGACCCGCGACAAGCGTCTGCTAGCCGCCGCCGAGCGCCTCGGCCTCGCCTGGGAGGGTTCTCGCTTGAATTAGTTCTTGAAACCATTTGTTCACCCACTCGCCCGGCTCGCCCCATTCAAATCGACTGCACCGGCACCATCAGCAAATCCCCCACCAACCCGACTTCCTTCTGCACAAACGGCTCCCCATACCGCACCCCGCCCAGTAACCCGTAATGCCGCGCCTCCGCAAACGTGCGCTCGCGGATCTCCTCCTCCGGCACAAACAGCCCCGCCCCTGCCTCCTGGTTGCCGTACTGTGACCCATAAGCCATCAGCGCCCGATGCCGCTCCTCAATATATTCCGTAATATCCACTACAAAGCTGGGCCGCACATCCGCGTACAAGCTGGCATACACAATCTTGAACGGCCTGTGCGCCGCCTGCTCCTGCCCATCATCACCGATGGTCGCCAGCTTCCGCAGCCCCGCCGCAAAACACGCCTCATACCCAAGCACAGAGCAGGTGCTATGGTCCGGATGCCGCGCCGTCCAGTACGGCAAAATCACCACGCGAGGCCGCAGCGCCCGCAGCACCCGCACAACCTTCAGCCGATTCTCATCCGTGTTCCGTATGCTGCCGTCCGGCAAGTCCAGAGCTTCCCGATGCACAACGCCCAGGATCGCCCCAGCCGCTTCCGCCTCCGCCGCCCGCTCCCCAGCCGATCCGCGCGTCCCCGCCTCGCCCGCAGTCAGGTCCAGGATCGCCGTACGCCGCCCCTGCGCCGCAGCCCGCAACAGCGTACCCCCGCAAGTCTGCTCTACATCATCGCGGTGCGCCGCAATTGCCAGGATGTCTACAGCCTCCATCGGTCTCTCCCTCCACCCAACCCCACTCGACAACAGCTCTACCACCCCATCACCCGGCAACAACTCTACCGTCCCACCATCAGACGTTCCACCACCCGACAACAGCCACTACCACCCGACAACAGCCACTACCACCCGACAACAGCCACTACCACCCGACAACAGCCACTACCACCCCACCACAGAACAACGGCACCACCCCACCAAGGGGTCATCCTGAGCAAAGCGAAGGATCTGCTTCTAGCTTTACCCCGCGCGAACACTGCCGAAACTCCAAAGAACCCTACCTCATCGCACAACCGCCGCAGACTTCAAACGGAAAACGCGCACCCTGAAAAGGTGCGCGCTCAACCGTACACTCCACTCGTCAAGCCGGAACTTAATACCAGCTATTGTCAGAGTCATCCGGCGCGTCCATATAAGCCACATCCGTCACAATCCCCTGGACAGTCACATTGGCATTATCCAGCGTTGCCCCGGTAGCCGTGTTGTAGATGTACACCTGCCCACCTTCAGCGGTATAAACCTTGTGCAACGCAGTCAACGCGGCAATCCCCGTCCCATCGCCCTTGTACGACTCCAGCTGTGTCACAGTATTCGTCGCTGTATTGAACTGCGTAATACACCCATACGGCGTCCCCAGCCCCGCCTGTGACTGCTTGTACCGCTCCCCGCCCTGGCAGTTGGTAGCACCGAGCCACAGCGTATTGTCATCGGCCAGCACCATACGCTCATGCGTCCCGTCAGAAATGGGCATCGGCGCACTCACACTCCCGGTAACCGGGTTCACAATCGACAACTCCCCGGTAAACAGGTTATCCGCGGGCACACGCTGCTGCCCCGCAACATACAGTGAGCTGTTATAAAACAGCGCATCCGTAGCCCCACCCGGTACCGGAATAAACTTCGCCGTAGCCAAGTTCGACCCCGCAGGCCCCTGCGCCCCCAGGTTCAACGCACTGCCGGGCAGCGGAATCGTAGTAATACCGGCCGTCTGCCCCCCGCACTCCGGCCCGCAACTAATCACGTACGCGGTAGAGCCGTCAGGCGAAAACACCGTTCGTATCGGATGATCCACCGGCGCTGCCGTCGTGCTTACCGGAAACACACAATACTGCGGCAGGTTCTGCGGTTCGCAGTCCTCGGACGTGTTGCCGTTGATCTGGAAAGTGGTGGGCTTGTTGATAGCAGCCTGCTGCTGGGTCGAGGTCAGGTGCACAATGCTGAAAATCTGGTTCTGATTCTGGATGTAAGCCAACGCGACCGTACCGCCCGGATTGATTGACACCCGGTACGCTCCAGGCAGGTTCAGCAGAAATGTATTCGGTCTGGCAGAAGCATCAAAAATTTCGACAAACCGGCTTTGCTGCTGCGCCGCCACAATATATTGACGGCTGCTTGAAGCAAAGATAGAGCTTGCGATCTGCCCGGCAGAAGTTGGGCTAAACAGGGCAGAGGCGGTTTCCGTCGCGTAGTTCACCTGCGACAGCGTGCCGTCAGAAGTCGAAAACACCAGCCCGGCTTCCTCACCCGGCAGGTTCTGGATAGACACCGGCAGCGACGTCCCGTTGTAGCCGCTGATAGGGAATGCAGCAACAGTGTTGTTGAAGTTGTGCCGCACGTCATACAGTCCGTCAACCAGCGTAAGCTGCCCGCGACCGGAAAGCTGCGCCGCGATCAAAACCCGGTTGAGGATACCGCTCGGCGGAAGCGGACGCCCCGCAAAGTAGAAGTTCTTGCCGCAGGCAGAAAGACCCAGCGAGATCAGCAGAAGCAATGCAAGCACTGAGTACAAGCGGATGGTACGGCTCACACGCGCAAGCCGGGACTGAAGCAGGTTCAACAGATGCAAATGGAAACCCCAGGACTTCAAAGCAATGGCAATCGAACCGCTCTGGAAGCAAGCTGAGTATAACAAAGCACCCCTGCCAGGATGCGCGAAAGAGCCTGTTATGCAAGCGCGTTCCCCCGGTCATCCTGAGAGAGTGTGCATGACCGGCGTCTTGTATCCCGCGCTTGAGAAGCAGGATTTATGATGTAAAAGCTCTTCCGAGATTTCAAACAGGTGCCATCCTGAGCCCAAATCAGGTGCCATCCTGAGCCTAAAAACAAGCGTCATCCCGAGCCCGAAACAGGTGCCATCCTGAAACAAGGTGCCACCCTGAGCCCAAAAACAGGTGCCATCCTGAGCCCAAAACAAGTGCCATCCTGAGCCTAAATTAGGTGCCGTCTTGAGCCCAAAAACAGGCGTCATCTTGAGTCCAAAACAAGTGCCATCCTGAAATCAATGCCATCCTGAAACAAGGTGCCACCTTGGATAAAGGGTCCACCTGAAAATAAGGGTCATCCCGAGCTCAAAACAAGGGTCATCCCGAGCTCAAAATAAGGGTCATCCCGAGCTCAAAACAAGGGTCATCCTGAACCCGAAAATAAGGGTCATCCCGAGCTCAAAACAAGGGTCATCCTGAACCCGAAAACAAGGGTCATTCCGAGCTCAAAACAAGGGTCATCCCGAGCTCAAAACAAGCGTCATCCCGAGCTCAAAACAAGGGGTCATCCTGAGCGCAGCGAAGGATCTGCTTTTACCTTCAACCTCAACCCTGGACACTTCAGACACTCCCAACACAACGCAGTACCCAGACCATGACCATGACATAGCATCAATACTGACGAACACCCCTATGCCCAACCGCCTCCAACAACTCTTCGGCGACCGCCCCATCCTCTGCGACGGTGCCACCGGCACCACCCTGTACGACCACGGCGTCTTCATCAATCGCTGTTACGACGAGCTGAACCTGTCAGAAGCCGACATGGTGCGCTCCATCCACGAAGAGTACCTGCTGGCCGGTGCCGAGCTCATCGAAACCAACACCTTCGGCGCAAACCGCTTCCGCCTGCAACGCTTCGGCCTGCAAGACAAGGTCGAAGCCATCAATCAGGCAGGCGTGCGCCTGGCCCGCGAAGCCGTTTCTCAACTCCATGAAAAACAAGCCTCCAAGGCCTGGATAGCCGGTTCCGTCGGTCCGCTCGGCATTGAACTCGATACCCGGCAGGACAAGGAACGCAATGCCCCGCGGGCTGCAGGACCCGAACTGTTCTCCCCCGAAGAAGCCCGCGACGCCTATGCCGAGCAGATGCGCGCCCTCGCCTCCGGTGGACCGGGCACCGAGCCGAATGCGGGTGTCGACCTGCTGATTATCGAAACCGTCATGTCGCTCGCCGAAGCCGAGCAGGCCCTGCTGGCCGCCCATGAAGCCGCGCCCAACCTGCCGGTAGTGGTAATGGTGACAGTGGACGAGCAAAGCCTGTGTCTGGACGGCACGCAGCCCGATGTAGCCGCCGCGCGCCTGGCCGCCTGGGGAGCCGACGGCATCGGCGTCAACTGCAGCACCGGCCCCGCCGCCGTGCTCGCCGCCATTCAGTCCATGGCCGCCGCCAGCCGGCTGCCCCTGTTCGCCATGCCCAATGCCGGCATGCCCCGCGCCGTCGATGGCCGCAACATCTATCTATCCTCGCCGGAGTACATGGCCAGCTACTCCCGCAAATTTCTCAAGGCGGGCGTCCAGTTCGTAGGCGGCTGCTGCGGCACCACCCCCGCGCACATCCGCGCCATGCGCGCCTCGCTCCGCGCCCAAAGCGCCCAAAAATCCGCCCAGGCAACCGCTCAGCAAGAAGCCGAGCGCAGCGGTAAAAACGACGCCGAGCACAGCGGCCAAAACAACGCCGAGCACAGCGGCCAAAACGGCCTGCAAAAATCCACCCGCCCCAGCGTCGAAATCATGCCCGACGACGCCACGGCACCCCTCCCCCTCCGCGCCCGCTCCGTCATCGGCCGCCTCCTCGAAGAGCGCCATTTCATCACCCTGGTCGAGATCGTCCCTCCGCGCGGCATCGACACCACCCGCGAACTCGCCGGAGCCCGCCTGCTCGCCCAGCATGGCATAGACGCCATCAACGTCCCCGACTCCCCCCGCGCCTCGGCCCGCATGAGCGCCCAATCCCTCTGCATCCAGATTCAGCAAAACGCCACGCCCGAGTTCCCCATCGAAACGGTCCTCCACTACACCTGCCGTGACCGCAACATCCTCTCCATCCAAAGCGACCTGCTCGGCGCGTCTTCAATCGGCCTCAAAAACATCCTCTGCCTCACCGGCGACCCGCCTAAACTCGGCAACTACCCCGACGCCACCGCGGTCTTCGACGTCGATGCCATCGGCCTCACTAAAATCGTCCGCAAGCTCAACTACGGCCTCGACATCGGCGGCAACGCACTCGGCGTCTCCACCAACTTCACCATTGCGGTAGCCGCCAACCCCGGCGTCCCCGACATCGAAAATGAAATCCGCCGCTTCGCCTACAAGGTCGAAGCCGGTGCCGAGTACGCCATCACCCAGCCCGTCTTCGACCTCCGCCTGCTTGAATCCTTCTTAAAACGCGTTGAACAGTTCCGCATCCCCGTCATCGCCGGCATCTGGCCCCTCACCAGCCTGCGCAACGCCGAGTTCATGCGCAACGACCTCCGCGTAGCCGTCCCCGACGAAATCATGACCCGCATGGCCGCCGCCGGTACCAAGGAAGCCGCCCAGGCCGAAGGCATCCTCATCGCCCAGGAAATGCTCTCCACCGCCCGCCCCATGGTCCAGGGCGTAGCCGCCAGCGCCCCCTTCAACCGCTACCAAACCGCCGTAGAAACCCTCTCCGCCGTCCTCGAAGAACGTGCGGCGATCCCTGTTACCGGTTAAGCGGCGGTCGCAGACTGCACTGCTTTTTCAATGTGCACGCTCACATGCAGCCCCGCGGTTGCGAGCATATTGACCAGCGTGTCGAGAGCGAACAAATCGATCCGCCCCCGTACCAGGTCGGAGATCCGAGGCTGAGTCACACCAAACTTTTCGGCCGCCTCCCTCTGCGTCCACCCTTGCTCGCTGATGTAGCTCTCAAGCGCCATCATCAGCGACGACCGCAGCTTCATATTCTCAGCCTGTGCGGGCGTGTCCTCAATCGCGTCCCAAACACTATCAAAACCAAGGCTCATTGTGAGTACTCCCTTTCTACTTCTTTGTAGTGGCGCATTGCAGTTTCAAGGTCTGCACTACTGGTTTTCTGAGTCTTCTTCTGAAAGCAGTGCAAAACATAAATTGCGTCGGCAAATTTTGCGACATACATTATGCGAAAAATGCCACTCTGTTCTTGAACCCGGATTTCACGGACACCCGCGCCGATTTTATTCATAGGTTTCCAATCAAACGGGTCCATCCCCTGTTGAACTCGATTAAGTTGATAGCCTGCTTTACTCCGTGCAGCTTCTGGAAATTGCTGAAGTACTTTGCGTGAATTTCCCCAAAACTTGATACGCCTTATAATGGTCATGTCAACATTTATTCAAAATTTCCTTGTGTTAGATGACCATACAAAATTTTGCATCTAAAGTCAAATGCTTAGAAATAGATGTTGCCGGGTCTTGAACTATCGTTATGCTTCAGTGAAGTAAGCTGTTGAGCACGTTTTGCATTGCCTGCGACAATTAAAGAAATCTATGCCCCAACCCCTCACCCCGCCCTTCGCCCCCGACTCAGCCCTCCTCAAAGTCCGCGCCGCCGAAGACGCCTGGAACACCCGCAACCCCGCCCAGGTCTCCCTCGCCTATACCCTCGATAGCCAGTGGCGCAACCGCACCGACTTCATCCATGGCCGCGCCGAAATCGTCACCTTCCTGACAAACAAATGGCAGCGCGAACTCAACTACCGCCTCTGCAAGGAACTCTGGGATTTCCGCGACAACCGCATAGCCGTCCGCTTCGCCTATGAGTGGCAAAACTCCCACAACGAGCAAGCCCAGTGGTTCCGCTCCTACGGCAACGAACTCTGGGAGTTCGCAGAAGCCGGACAAGATGCTCAAGCCGGACAAGATGGGCAAGCCGGATCCGAAGCCGGCCTCATGCGCCGCCGCATCGCCTCCATCAACGACCTGCCCATCAACGAGCGCGACCGCCTTTTCCACTGGCCCCTCGGCCCCCGTCCGCAAGACCACCCCGGCCTCTCTGAGCTAGGCTTATAAGAACCATGGCAACCTTTGAAGAAAACGTAAAGCAGCTTGAAACCATCGTGGCCCAACTCGAACGCGGCGACCTGCCCCTTGAAGACTCCATCAAGCTGTTCGAAGAGGGCATGGGCCTCTCCACCGCCTGCAAGGACCAGCTTGAAACCGCCGAAGGCAAAGTCCAGATCCTCATGCGCCAACGCGACGGCTCCCTGGCCCCCGAACCCTTCCCGGCAGCAAAGTAGCTCGCGCCCGGCCTATCAGCTCTGACCCGTACCGGCCGCCTTACGGCTTCATCAGAAACGCAAGCACCCCAACCGCCCCGTCCTGAAAGGCATGAGCAATCATGCCTGGCCGAACACTCCTGCGCCAATGTGCCAGCCACCCGAACATGGCTCCAAAAAGTGCAATCAAAACAACCTTGCGCCATCCCTGGTACGCGTGCGCCGCCCCGAACACAACAGCAGAAAGCGCAATCGCAACCGGGGCACTCTTCGTCAACGCCAAAAACTGCCGCTGCAAATACCCGCGAAAAATCGCCTCCTCGCAAATGCCCGCAGTCAGGGAAAGCGCAAGCCACCAGGCCAGCTCGACGCCTCGATGTGGAAACATGTACCGCAAATCCGGCCCATGCGCAGCAATGCGCAATAGAAAGGCAAGTACCGCGAGCAATAGGTAAGTGACAACCCAGAAACCTGCAGCAACGCCAACATCTCGAAGCACTTCACGGGACGACCCCCAGCGATCCCCAAGCACCGTCCAGATAGAAGCACCGGAATATCGAACGCCCGCCACTACAAACAGAAACAGCAGCCACTCAAACAACATAGTGACCGCATAAAAGCGCGCCCGATCCGGCTGAACTGCCATGCTGAGTCGATGCGCAAGCACGTTCCCATAGA
>CAXSFX010000115.1:0-12251 GCA_964236655.1 uncultured Acidobacteriaceae bacterium
AGCAGCAAGTCCCTCAAAAGCACGAACGCGGCACAAAATTTTTCGGGTCAGCGCCGGATGTTCCTGCACTACACCCCACTCCGTTGCAGTCAGCTTTCCGTTCTTGTCCAGGATGGAGTTGGGCACCCGCAATTTCCCCAGGTCATGCAGGAGTGCGGCGCGACGGACAAATTGTGTTCTGGCAGCTCCAAGACCCATAGCGACAGCAAGCCCATGCGCAATATCTGTAACCCCCATGGAGTGGCGAAACGTGAATGGCGACTTCGCATCCACAACATCCGCGAAAGCTTCGCATATCTGGTCAAGCCCGGCATCGCTTAATGCAGCTGTACGGTTGGGCGACGCATCGAGCACCCTCGCCATTGTTTGTCTATTGTCGTTCAGCCTGCAGCCGGTCCAGAGCGCACCGCTCTTATGTAGACTTTGAGCAATCCTGACAAGCTGCGGATCGAACCAGCGTCCGCTGCGCTCATGCATGCTTTCAATCGCAGCCGTGGGGCTCTGGTCGGATGCAAAGACATCGAGGTGCTGAGCGATGCATGCAATCCGCGCCATTATGGGAATGTGTTTGCCCTGCAAACGTGAAGGATAACCGCTGCCGTTCCAATGTTCATCAAGGCAGCGCACCGCCTCGGCGCTTTCCTCACTAAGGCCTATTTTGCGAATAATGCTTGCGCCGCGATCACAGCGTAAAGCAATCATCTCCGCATTGTTGCTATGCTGCTTGGCAGCAATCTTTAAAATACGCGTAACTTTGCCGAACACACCTGCATCCGGCGAGACATTGTTCCAAAGCAGCCGGATAGCCGATAGTTTCGGCTGGTGCGGCTTTGTCCAGTCTTCCAGCTTTACACCCGACTTCACGGCGCGATCATCACCACCGCCGATGATCTGACACATGCGCGCAGCATTGCTGCTGCAGCCGATATCCTTTAGCAGCAATGCGTAGTAAAGATGGCCTTGCTCAGATTCACTAAGGCCAAGCTGACCCGCGATACGCATGCCGATCAAACAGCTGCGTAGCGCATGGCCTGGCTTTGCATCCTCGGTAAGATCGAGGGCGAATGACAGTGAGGAAAGGATCTCCGGGAGCGAGATAGTGCCGGCCAGATCCGCAACTTCTTGCATGCGAGGGTGACCGGAATGACTGTACGTCCTCATGTGCTACATATCGGCTTGATGACTCTTCTTGTTCAGGAGAATTTTTCCAAATAGCACTCAGCCGTAACCGCTGGAACCAGGGGTCTCCAATTATCCGCAATCCATCTAATGCGCCGGTGCCGCTTGGCCGCTACCCTCGCGCGGATTGTTCTTCCGCAGCAAAAATGCCAGTAAAACCATAACAATTGATGCAGCGCAAAGAATCCAGAACACATCGATGTATGCCAGCGTGATGGATTGCGACTGCAGGTTGTTCAGAATTTGCCCATTCGCAAGCTGCTGCGCATTGGCCGCACCCATTTTGCCGGCAAATGTACCCTGGAACATGCCCTCCATGCGTTGGTAGTTCATGTTCGACGGCACCACATTCTTAAGCAGCTGGTCCTGGTGAAACTGGCCGCGCTGCGTGACCGCCGCATTGGTCAAAGCAATCAGGATGGAGCCGCCGATGTTACGCGCAAAGTTGATAAGCCCGGAAATTTGGTTTGATTTCTCCCGGGGCAGTCCAAAATACACCGCCGTGGTAATCGCAATAAAAACAAGGGGGATAGAACCGATCTGGAAAACGCGCAGCCAGGATGCGGTGACAAACGATATGCCCGGGTTGATTTTGGTGGCGGTGAGATAGTAGGCGAGTGCAAGAATTGCAAACCCGAACGCGATAATGTTCCGAGCTGGAAAACGTGTGACAGACTGCCCCGCAATAGGCATGACGAACAACAGGGCAACGCCTCCTCCGGCAAGTGAAAGACCGGAAATAGTGGCTGTATAGCCGATCTGTGCCTGCAAATACTGCGGCTGCAGCACTGTAGTCGCATTCAGCAGGCCGCCTGTAAGCAGCATCAGGAAACAGCACACGGCAAAATTGCGATTCTTGAACAGCTTGAGGTCCATAAGCGGGGTCTTGGCACCCCACCACTCCCAGACGATCAGCCCTATAAAAGCGAGGAAGAACGTAATACCGAAAAACTGGATAAAGTGCGAACCGAACCAGTCATTCTCCTGCCCCTTGTCCAGTGTTACCTGCAAGGCACCCATGGAGAGCGTGAGCAGGGCTACGGCGATATAGTCAACCTTGAAGAAGTTTTTCAGGTCAGAAACGGCCCACGGCGGTTCCTCTACCAGGCGCGAAGTCAGGAAGAAGGCAAGGATACCGACCGGAATATTGATATAGAAAATCCAGCGCCAACTGTAACTATCCGTAAGCCAGCCGCCGACCACCGGGCCGATTGAGGGTGCCAGCACCGCCACCAGGCCGTATAGGGCAAAAGCAAGTCCGCGCTTGGACGGTTCAAATGAATCCGCCATGATAGCTTGCGCCATGGGCTGCAAACCGCCGCCGCCTGCCCCCTGCAACACGCGAAAAAACAGCAGCATGTAAAGCGACGGCGCAATGCCGCACAAGAATGACGAAATTGTAAACACAACAATGCAGCTCATGAAAAAGCGCTTGCGCCCAAGTACGCTCGACGCCCAGCCGCCCATCGGCAAAACAATCGCGTTGGACACCAGGTAAGACGTCAGAACCCAGGTGCCTTCATCGGTACTGGCCCCAAGCGAGCCGCTGATATACGGCAGCGCCACGTTGGCAATGGAAGTATCGAGCACCTCCATAAAAGCCGCCAGTGCAACCGTTGCGGCGATCAGCCAAGGATTGACCTTGGGTCTCCAGTTTGCGTCGTACTCCCCTGCCATCAATGCTCCATGGGTGCCCGTAACAGGCAGCAGCCCGGCTTCTGCTGACTAGATGCGCCACCCTCCCGCAGGGACGCGCAAACATATTTCGCGCCGCAACCTCTTACGGCCGCTCGGCTCTATTGCAAATGCTTCTACTGCAAATGCTCCTACTGCAAATGCTCCTACTGCAAATGCTCCTACTGCAAATGCTTCTATTACAAATGCTCCTGAAGAAAAGCAAGCGTCCGCTGCCATGCCTCTTTCGCAGCCGCCTCGTTATAGCTGCTCCGCTCATCGCAGTTAAAGCCATGCCCGGCAGCATAGGTATAAACCGGCACGTCCGGGTGCGCGGCTCGAACCGCTTCAATATCGCTCATAGGGATGTGATCGTCCTGCTCCCCAAAGTGAAGCAGGACCGGCACCTTTGGCTGCTCCGCAACAAACTTTGCAATGTACCCGCCGTAGTAGCCGACTGCCGCGTCCACCGGCATGTGCGCCGCAGCCATCCAGGCAATGCTGCCGCCCAGGCAAAAGCCTACGACGCCGACTTCGGTCTTGTATTCGTCACGCGCGTAAAGAATCGCCGCTAGGGTATCGGCCATCGCCCATTCAAAGTTCATCTTCTGGGCGATGGCCATGCCTCGCTGCCAGCCCTCACCCTCGTAACCCACCTCGAAGCCGCGCTCGTAGCGATCAAACAGTGCCGGGGCCACAGCAAGGTATCCTTCGCGTGCAAACCGGTCGGTAACAGAACGGATGTGGTGGTTCACCCCGAAAATCTCCTGGATGATGACAAGCGCTGCCTTCGGTGTGCCTTCCGGCATGGCGACGTAGGCGTCCAGTTCATGTCCATCGGCTGCGTGCAGCTTTACGACTTCACTCATGTTTCTCCTCATTGGCCGCTCCCGCAGGTACGGTAACAGGTGCGGTAGCGAGTACAGTATCCGGTGCAGCGACCCAGTAATCGGTCCTCGCTACTACCTGCGCCGGCAGCTCTCCCTTTAACTGTACCTGTAGCCTGTGCAGCCCCGGCGTCAGCTCCATTGGATGAAAGCTGAGGATGTAGCGGTTGCGGGCATGGCTGGCCAGCTCCGAGATGCGTTCTTCAAACCCGCGCTCGCTCGTGAAACTCGTTGCTTCCCCGCCGCTCATCACCGCCAGCGACTTGGCCGCGTTTGCCTTCATGGCATTCGCCGCCAGTACTGCCAGCTGGACCAGGTTCCCCGAGCCGGGATTCAGCAGCTGGTCTAGAAATTGCGCCTTCACCGGCGACCACGTCAGGCTCAGCACCAGGGTGTTGCTGGTACCGATGCGCTCCACCAGCTGCGAGGCGGTTACGCGCTTGCTGCCATGGTCGCGTGACTCGCTAAGCAGCAGCAGGATGCGGCGGCGCTCCGCCGGTCGCTGCTCCAGCAAGTCAATGGCGTAGCCTGCCGCATCAAGCACCGCCGCACCACCGTCGCCCGGCTCCAGCGCGTTCAGGTCGCCCTGGATGATGTCGGTGTTCCGGCTCCAGTCTTCTGTAAACTCAAGCTGCGAGTCGAACTCCACCAGCGTGACTTCGCCGTTGCCGTTCCCCAGGAACAGGTTGAGCAATGGAGCCAGCCGCTGAAACTTGGCGAACTGCAGCGCGCTTGAGCGGCCTTTTTGGAGGCACACCACCAGCGACACCGGCGTTGCGTCCAGGTCGTCATCCACATGGAGCGTCTGCGGCACGCCATTGTCGGTGAGTGAAAACGCATCCGCACCCAGCCCGTAGACAACCTCGCCGCTCTTCTGCACCACCAGTGTCGGCACCAGCACCACGGTTGAGCTCACGCGGAAGGTCGTTGTCGGCCCGCGATCCTGTACGCCGTCCTGCGGACTTCCCTGCGCATGCGCCAATGCAGATAAAAATGCTGCCGACAAAGCCGCCACCGGCCACCGGCCAGGCGCACTAGCTCTCATTGGCGGCTTTTTTTCCGGTTTGCATCTCAGAGCTCCAGCGCAGAAAGCGCATCAACTGCCGCCGCTCACGCCATGTAAACCGCAGCACATCACGGCCGGTCAAGGTCTCCGCATGCAGGCCGGAATAGGTCTCAATGCGCCAGCGAACATAGGGGCTACGCCACGGCCGCAGCCGCGAACCCCGTGTCGCATTCCAGATAAAACGCATAGCGGCCAGCATATGCACGAGTGTAAGCCCTATTTGCTTTCCCTACAGTACAGGGCGGCAAACGTTACAACCCCAGCTTACGCTGCTCCACTCTGTAACAATGTTTAGTTACTGTCTAACCGCAAACTAACTGAAAAGGATATATCTCTATGGAAAACTTGAAAGCCGGTAAGCCGGAAGTGATACCGAAGTCCGGAGAGGTCAATGCACTGAGCCACGGTTTGGCCATGGGGCTTTCCTGCCTTGTGACATACGTGTTCGTTTCGCATGTATATGCGCACTTCGCATTCATCACGCGAGACAACCTTCTTCTCGGGGCCATGTGGGCGACAGTTGCTACGGTCTTTGTGCAGCGCATCACCTACCAATCGAGCCTAACCGCTGCGCTCTCGCGTCTGGCAGCCACCGGTGTCAGTTTTGTGCTCTGCCTTATCTATCTCCTACTACTTCCTTTTCATGCCTGGGGTCTGGCGCTACTCATCGCCCTTGGAACCATCATCATGACCGTTCTGCGTCGTCCCCAGGATATTGTTACTACCGGCATCACCACGGCAGTGGTCATGGTGGTAGCCAATCTCAGCCCGGAGCACCGCTGGCAGCAACCTCCTCTGCGCCTCGTGGACACGATCATCGGTACAGGGATCGGTGCTGTTGGGGGCCTCCTCGAAGAAGCAACACTACTTCTGTTGAATCGGCGTTCAGGGTTGAAGTAAAGGTTCCGATACCTTTGTCAGCATGCAAAAGCGGATCGATGATTACCTGAGAATGGGTGCACCGAACGTATGGGTCATTGATCCGGAAGCGCGAATCGGTTTTACGTATCACCCCGGCGCGCCTGCGCGGCAGGTGACCCGCTTTGAGGTAGAGAGCACTCCAATTTATGTAGATCTTTTGCAGCTGTTCGCCGAATTCGATGAAGACAATCCTCAGTAAATACAGTTCTCATAACCGCATCCCCAGGTTCTTTCACAGGTAAACTGGTAGGCGATGATCCCTACCCTTGAATGGACCGATGCCGGTGTCCGCTTTCTGGACCAGACCAGGCTGCCGCTTGAAGAAACCTACGTGCTGGCAACCACCTACAGCCAGGTCGCCGATGTAATTGTGACAATGGTAGTACGCGGCGCACCGGCCCTGGGAGTGACCGCCGCCATGGGCGTGGCCCTGGGTGTAGCGCGCAGCAACGCGGGCACGCTTGCCGAGCTCAAGCCGGAGTTTGAACACATCTGCGCGACCCTCGCCGCGACCCGGCCCACCGCCGTCAACCTGTTCTGGGGCATCGCCCGCATGCGCAAGCTCTTCAACGCGCTTGCTTCAGAATCAAATGCTTCGGACGCAACAGTCCCATCCATTCAAGCCGCGCTGATCGCCGAAGCACGCCTGATGTACGACGAAGACATTGCCGCCTGCCGCACCATGGGCGGCCACGGCGCACCGCTGCTGCCCAGGCAAGGCGGCGTACTCACCCACTGCAACGCGGGCGCGCTCGCCACCTGCGGCTACGGTTCTGCCCTCGGAGTCGTACGCTCGGCAGTCGCTGCCGGGGCCGCCATCCGTGTCTACGCCGATGAAACGCGACCCTTCCTCCAAGGTGCGCGACTCACCGCTTGGGAGATGATGCATGACGGCATCCCGACCACAGTACTGTGCGACAACATGGCCGCCACGTTGATGCGCCAGGGCAAAATCCAGGCCGTAATCGTAGGTGCGGACCGCATCGCCGCCAATGGCGATGTAGCCAACAAGATCGGTACCTACGGCGTTGCGATCCTGGCAAAGGAACACGGCCTGCCTTTCTACGTGGCAGCGCCCTGGTCCACCGTTGACACTGCCACCCCTGACGGAGATCACATCGAAATCGAGCAGCGCTCGGCACGCGAAGTAACGCACCACGGCGGCACGCAGCAAACCCCGTATGACGTCGATATTGAGAACCCGGCGTTCGACGTCACCCCGGCAAAATACATAACCGCCATCATCACGGAGCGCGGAGTGCTCCACCGGCCCAGCCGTGCTTCCATTCAAGCCATGGAAAACATGGTAACCACGGTAAATACAGTAAACACAGCCGCGGAGAGTGAAGCCGTTCCGGCAACGCACCCCGCTTGAGCGTACTTCGCCCCAAGCTGAACCCGGGCGCAAACTTAAACGCCGGCAGAAAACCGCGCAAGCGCCTGCCCCAAGCCGCCCTGCTCGTACTATCGGCAGCCCTCGCCGGGTTTGTAGGCTATCTGACATGGCCGTCGCGGGTCACAGTGCTCTGCGAGCAGATGCCGCAACTTGGGGCCTTTGCCATGTGCGCGGCCACCCTGCTCGTGTTCAGCTTTCGCGCCATGGCCGGGGCGCGTACCGCACGGCAAGACCTGCGCATTGCCGGTAGCTCCGCCATCCTGGCAGGGCTGGCCTTCTTCCTGTCCATCCATTTTGTCGCTCAATACCGCAAGCCCTGCGTCGCCGTGCAGCAGCAGCTCCATCCCCAACCGGCCATGAAATCTCACTAGCGTAAACAGCTTTTACTTGCATAGGCCTAAGTGCGGGCGTAGATTCCATGCGAGCGGCCACCCCAGAGCCGCCCTGAACCATACATTCCTCCACCTGCAAGGAGTAACCCCATGTTCAAAGGCTTTCGTGACTTCATCCTCCGCGGCAATGTACTCGACCTGGCAGTAGCCGTCGTCATCGGCGCTGCATTTACCAAGATTGTGACCGCCCTCGTTGACGACTTCATCAACCCGCTCATCGCAGCCACGGTCAGCAAACCCGACTTTTCTCAATTTTCCTTCACCGCGCACGGCGGCGTCTTCAAGTACGGCGACTTCCTCAACGCGGCAATCAACTTTCTGCTGGTTGCCGCGGCCATGTACTTCTTTGTGATCGTCCCGGTAAACACACTGATGAAGCGCCTGCACCCGGCAACTCCAGTCGCGCCCACCACCAAGGTCTGCCCGGAGTGCCTCAGCGAAATCCCTTTGACCGCGCGACGCTGCGCCCACTGCGCCCAGCCGGTCCCCATCGCGGCATAGCGCACTTACTGGCTGCCAACCCCGGTTTCAGTCCGGCGAATGAACGCGGCTACACGGTCATGCAGCTGGTGCAGCGACTCCCCATGCACGTAGACCATGTGGCCCGCTTCGTAAAAGTCGTACTCGATATTGGCCGCCAGCTTTCCAGGAATCGGCAAGTGCTGCTCCTCATACACGGCAGCATAAAACGGCGTAGCCAGGTCGTAGTAACCGGCGTTCAGCATCACGTGTAGCCCCGGATTCTGCTTCATGGCCTGCGCCAGGTCGGTCAGCACCTCGGTAGCCGTAGGCAGGCTTACATGCTGCCCCGCGCGGCTCCAGTCCCAGCTAAAACCCGGCGAGCCGTAAGCCGACGGCTTGAAAGTAAGTCCATCGCCATACTTCAGCGTATTACGGGCATAGTCGTTGAACAGTGAAACATAGGCTGAAGAAAACGCCGCGCTGGCCGGATCATAGTCCGGCGTTTTCGACATTGGGTCAATGGTCGGGCTGCTGAACCGCGCATCCAGCCGCCCGGTGTCCGTGTCATCATCGCCCAGCAGAGTGTGCTCAAACTGCCCGCCGATGATGCGTAGATCGCTTTTCAGCAGGTAGGCCACGGGCAGCCCGGTGTAGCCGTGCAGCTTGTCTGCGATGGCCTGCTTCTCACTCGCGGGCAGCGCACTGCCCTGTGCCAGCGCCTGCAAGTATGGCCCGGTAGCAAACATCTCAACTTCCTTCAGAAAAGGTTCAAGCCCCGCAGGCTGCTGCGGCAGCTTGTGGTGGTAGGCAGCCGTGGCAGCGTAGGTAGGCAGCGCCAGCGCATATGGCAGGTCATTGCCGGGCGTCACGGTATCAATGTCGGTATCGAAATCAAGAATCTGCGACAACAGGATCACCCCGTTCAGCCCGATATCCTTGCGGTTCGTCATTAGGTTGGCAAGGATGGCGGAGCGGGTGGTGCCGTAGCTTTCCCCAAACAGGTACTTGGGCGAGTTCCAGCGGTTGTACTTGCCCAGAAAGCGCGCGATAAACCGCCCAAACGCCCCCGCATCTTCATCAAGCCCCCAGAAAGCCTTCCCCGCGTCCTTGCCCTGCAACGTGCCGAAACCGGTTCCCGGCATGTCGATAAACACCACGTCGCTCACATCGAGCAGGGTGTACGGGTTCTCTGCAAGCTGGTAAGGCGCAGCACCGGTCGGCGTGTGGTCGGCAGTGACCACATGTTTCGGCCCCAGCGAACCCATGTGCAGCCACATGGTAGAGGAGCCCGGCCCGCCGTTGTAAAAGAACGTGACCGGGCGCGGCCCATGCTCCCCCGCAACCGAGTAGTACACGTAGCTCATACGCGCGACCGGCGGGTCTTTATCAGGGTCCGTGTGCGGTTTGCCGTCCATCGGCTTGCCGTCAGGCGATAGCGCCGCATCGTCAGCGTCGGTTCCACCTACAGGCAACGTACCCATCACGGCCTTGTACGTCAGGTGGAGCGAGCCCGCGCTAATGGAACCGGTCGTGGTGCTGTCCGGCATGTTGACTGCTACCGGCGGTGATGGCGGAGTGTCTTCGGCGACTAGAGGCGCTGCAAGCAGGGCCGGCAGCAATAGTGACAGAAAAGCAGAGGGCAAGCGTGAAACCTCCTGAAACGTGAGCCGACCGGCTCGGATGAGCGCCAGTATAGCGCGGACGTCCTCTGTTTCCGTCCTTGCAATTACAGAATCCCGGCACCGGAAACTCAAACCGAACGTCATCCGCAGCTAAGCAAGCCCGACTCTCCGCGCAAGATTCGACGTGAAAACCCGGTTGGGATCGTACTTGGCCTTTGTCTGAAGCCACCCCTCGATCGCCGGATACATGGTGCGGAACGTCGCAGCATCCGAATAGGAATCCTTGCCCAGATAAATCCGGCCCCCGGCATCAATCACCATCTCGTCCAGGAAACGAAGCAGCGCCGGAGTCTTCTCCCGAATAGGAAAATCGATAGCAAAGGTATACCCCTCGCGCGGAAACGACAGGGTGCCGCCGCTCTCCTTGCCCATCCGCTTCAGAATATTCAAAAACGGCAGCTCGCCCGACGACAAGATCGCTGTCAAAATCTTGCGCATCTGCGCCAGGCCGTTCTCAAAGGGAATCACAAACTGGTACTGCGTAAAGCCGCGCCGCCCGTAGCCCCGATTCCATCGGGCAATCTTGTCCAGCGGGTAGAAAAAAGCCTCGTAATGGCCGATCGGAGTGGCATTAGCCTGGATACGCTGAATGACCGCGTTTACCAGACGAATGCTGAGAGGATTCAGCGTGAACTCGGGCAAGTCAAACGGAATCGTAATTGTCGGCGCACCTGAAACCCGAAGCGGGTTCGATGCCAAACGCGGAGGCAGGTCGGCAAGCTTCGCGTGGTCGCCTACCGTAAGAACGCCCCGCCCCAGCTCCGCCCCGGTCGCCATAATGTCGAGCGTCGCCACGGAGTAAGGAAATGTGTGGTCGTTCTCATCGAGCGCTTCCATCATCCCTTCAAGGTTCTTGACCCGTATGGATTTCTGATGAAAGTAGGTCGTCTCAATCGGGCGCAGCTGGATGGTAGCTGTAAGGATGAAGCCGAGCAGCCCCATGCCCCCGAAGGTAGCCCAAAACAGGTCTACATTCTCCTCACGGCTGGCCGTAACTACCTCGCCGCTCGCCAGCAAAACCGTCATGGACGCAACACAATTGCTGAAGCATCCCTGGGCGTGGTGCGCCTTGCCGTGAATATCGTTGGCAATACATCCGGCGACTGTAACGTACTTTGTCCCCGGTGTAATCATCGGAAACCAGCCGCGCGGCGCAAATGCGGCGATAATGGCTTCAAGGCTGATACCGCCCTCACAAACCAGTGTGCCGCCGACATCGTCAAAGCTGAGCACGCGGTTCATGCGGGTTGTACCGATAACCTGGCCGTTTGCATTGATCGCGCAATCACCGTAGCTGCGGCCAAGCCCCCGCGCAATGGTCCCACTGTGATCCAGCACATCCGCTACCGCCGAGCCGGTTTCGGGCTCGGTAAGTAAGCACTCTGCCCTGAGATTTGCACCCCAACCTGCCAGTGTCGTCATTGTGCCTGTAGCATTCACGCGATTCCCCTTAATTAAGAGCTTACAGATTCACCTCAAAACAAGGCGTGCCTTGTTTCAGGACACGAATCGGCTTTATCTCGAATGCCTCCGTAACCGCCATGGCTGCGAGTTCCCCACTCTCGCTTTTCGCTTGGGTCGATGGGCAGTACACTCATTGCAATCGCCGTAAGCTTTGTTCATACGTTTTGCTCATACACTTTGAAGGAGTACCGCACTTGCCCCTGCGCCTTGCCGTTGTTCTTGCCTCCGCCGCCGTTACCGGTCTCTCGCTTGCCGCGCTGCCCAACACACAGGAGGGAGCCATGCCCGCCCTGCCGCAGCAGGTCTTCGGCTTCCATGACTTTCAGGCCGAGCAACTAAAGTGGGACCGCGACTTCCTCGCCGTGCCCGACGCAAAGCTCGCAGCCGAGGCACTCAAGACGCTTACAGCCGAGCCGCACATAGCCGGTTCGCCCGAGGATTACAAAACAGCCCTCTACGTCGCGGACAAATTCAAGGCAGCCGGGCTCAAGACAGAGATTGTGAAATACACAGCCTGGCTCAACCATCCCGGCGAGCAGCACCTGACCGTGTTGGCCAAAGACGGCAAAATCCTGCTGCAAGGCCCCACGCCCGAGCACGTATCGAGCGACCCCTACCAGAATGACCCGCGCGTCATGCCCGGCTTCAACAGCTCCTCCGCATCGGGCGACGTCACCGCGCCCGTGGTCTACGCCAACTACGGCGCGCCCGCTGACTTTGCCAAACTTGACGCACTCGGCATTTCCGTCAAGGGCAAAATCGTGCTGGTGCGCTACGGCACCAACTATCGCGGCGTCAAGGCGTTTGTCGCGCAGGAGCACGGCGCGGCCGGGGTGCTGATCTACTCTGACCCGGCCGACGACGGCTACGCGCGCGGCGACAAATACCCGGATGGCCCCTACCGCCCCGATACCGGCGTGCAGCGCGGGTCTATCCAGTACATGTTTCAGTACCCCGGCGACGTAACCACCCCCGGCGTCGCGTCCACGCCCGACCTGCCCGAATCCAAGCGCGTACCGCCCGACAAGGCCACCAGCCAGCCCCGCATCATGTCGCTGCCCATCTCCTACCATGACGCCGAGCCGATCCTCGCCAATATGGGCGGCCCCGGCGCGCCCGCTGGCTTCC
>CAXSFX010000116.1:0-12015 GCA_964236655.1 uncultured Acidobacteriaceae bacterium
GTCAGTGCATTGAGCGTAAACGTGCCGCCCCAGCTCCAGCCCCACCATCCCAGGCGTTTACCATCCAGCTGCGGGTACCTGGCAACTACCTGGTCAATGGCGGCAAGCTGATCGGCAAGCTGCACCTTGCCGAAGTCACGATAAGCAGCCTGCTCAAAGTCGCGGCCCCGGTTGCCCATGCCTCGGTTGTCGACGTGCATTACGGCAAAGCCGTGCTCAGTCAGCAAGTTGTCAAAATAGGAAGCCTGACCGCCCCAGGTATTTGTCACAGTAGCGGTTCCAGGGCCGCCGTACGGGCTGGTAATCAGTGGAATGCTCGCGGCGTCGGTCTTACCTTCCGGCAGTAGAAGCGTTGCATAGAGAGCGGTTTTGCCGTCCGCGGCTTTCAGCGTCAGGACTTCAGGCGACTGCACTAGGTGGCTGGGTGCGCTGCTCTTCCAGACATTGACACAGGCAGCGGCAGCAGAACACAAGTCAAGCTGCGGCGGCGTGTGCAACGTGGAACGCGTGTCGGTCCAGCTGCCGCGGCCCTCGGCAAAGGCCACCTTGTGCACGCCGTCTCCGTGTGAAACCTGGTGCTTACCTGAGCCGTTAAGCCGAACCGACCATAGCTGCTGCTCCAGCGGATTGCCTTCGTTACCGGTGTAGTACACCGTGCCGCCGTTCTCGTCGGGGATTACAGAGTAAATTTCGGAAACTTCATAAGGACCATCCTCCAGCGGATGCTCAGGACGCAGATCTTCGGCGATTCCCAAAGCATTCATCCCGGAAGCATTATGGTTGGAGGAGTAATGAATCTGGTAAGAATCAATATGGGTATGGCCTGAGTGCCATGACCGCATCAGCATCCCGGTAGCCCCGGCGTTTGCTTGCGCCGAGTAGAAAACAAGGTCATAGGTTTCATCGAAAAACTTTGCATCGCTCAATGCCAGGGCATGGCGCACCGCGCCTGTATTTGCATCGGCAAACCATATGTCCAGATGCTTGTGATCGCGGTTCAGAGTTTCAATCCACACTGTGCTCGCATCGAGCCAGCCGGAGCGAGGAACGTAATCCTGGTTTGGCCGCACAGCCGGAAGATCGATCCAGCGCGTCGCTCCGCCGGTCGCCGCCACAATGCCCACCTTTACCGCAGGGTTCGGGTCCCCGGCCTGCGGGTACTTCTGCTCATCCACGGTGGCATGGGTGGGAATCCAGTCCGTCAACGGATATGTCGGGACTTTTGTTTCATCCATCTGCACATAGGCAAGCCGCTGCGAATCGGGTGACCAGGAGTAATTCGTACGCACCTTCAGCTCTTCCAGGTACACCCAGTCCACTTCACCATTCAGCAGGTTGCTGTCAGTGGTTGCCGTCAACGCCACAGGGTGTTCGCCGTCGCGCAGCGCGTACAGGTTGTGATTGTGGACATAGGAAATCGTCTTGCCGTCCGGAGAAAACTTTACGTCGTCGCCGGAGCCCTGCCCGGTGTCGCCCACCTGCCGCACGGTGCCGCCTTTCAGCGAGTCCAGCCACAACGTGCCGTCCTCATCAAACAGCACCCGCTTGCCGTCAGGCGACCAGAAGTAACCTTTTTGCCCATACCGGTTGCGATGGTCGCGGTCTTTCTCGCTTACCGGCCGCGCTGCCGTCTCAGCAAGTTTTGTGCCCGGCGTCAGCGGCGTGCGTGTGCCCGTCGCAACACTCAAGGCGCTCAAGGTTCCATCCGGTTCGCGGTAGCTCAACATGCTGCCGTCAGGGGACCATCCTGTTTCCGCGGGTGCGGCTAACCCGGTGGCTGCGGGGTAATAGATATCATGTACGGTCCACTTGCCCTGGGGTAGCTGAGCAAGCACGGTACCTGTGAAAAGCAGTGCAAAAGGAAGGATAGAAGCAGTCCGGCGGAAGGTGTGCAATGGAGCTCCAAAACATAGCGGATGAGCAACAGTGTACGCAGTTGCACCCTTAGTGGGGATGTACTCGTGGTAACCATTACTATCTTCCATGCGGAAGTCCTGTGAGATGGTAGCTACTGATTTCAGCTGGGAGACGGTAAGTGCCGTCATCCTTCTATCTACCTATCCACATACCTACCTATTTACACGTCACTACAAAAAGAAACGGCAGCCCCATGGCTGCCGTTTCCTATTACAGACTGCAATTACATCGCAACATTGGTGCCATTGGCACCATTTTGACGAAGAGGCTGCAGCTGCGGATGACTGTTTACCGGATGCTTCAATCCGCCCCCGTTCATCACAGGTGTGAGTGGACGGGCTACGTTCATCGGACGCACTGTATTTTGTGCATGCTGCGCCTGCTGCTGGTGCATGGTCACAATAATGACCTGTGCCGGCGAATCACCGCTGCAAAGGTAAGCATGCGGGGTGCTGGCATCGAAATACACTCCGTCGCCTGCCTCTACTATGTGTGTCTTATCCGCATGCCGGATTTCAAGCGCCCCGTCCAGTATGTACAAGAACTCAAAACCGGTATGCACATGTGGACGTGCCTCGGATGACTTGCGCGGCAGAAACTCGGCGAAGTAGGGATCCAGCTGCCGGTCAGGCACCATGTAACCCAGGCTTTCAAAAAAGTAGGTCGGATCGTCCACACCGCTTTGCGGCAGGCGGGTACGCTCGCTCTTCTTATGAACGCGGAACATCGGCTGCGGTTCGGCATCGAAAAAGTAGTTCAAATCCTTGCCGAACACCAACGCGACCCGAGCCAGATTCCGCAGAGTAGGCACTACGCGACCGGTCTCCAGTTGCGACAGAAAGCTTGCGGAAAGACCGGTCTGCCGTCCGAGCTCTACCAGGCCCATGGAGCGTTTCAGCCGGAGACGTTTGATACGTTCGCCGATGCGTTTTTCTGCGATAAACGCCTCTGCACTCGCTTGATCTATGGAACCTTTCTCATCGCCGGCGGCCTTCGCGGTGAGTGAGATTTCCTGCTCGGATAGCTCGATCTTGACCTTGCTGTCTGCCATGGTAGCTGGGTCCTCCCGGGACCGTTTTCAGAGCTTGTGTGGGTACACAGTTATAGATGCGAGTTCTTTTCCGGTGATCGATTATTTTTATTCGTTTCTCCGTATGTTCGCCTTGAAGGGCAAGTGCCATCCTCCCTTTCAGCTCCTACGCTGAACCTTGCACCGGGATGCTTTCAAACCCTTTCACTTCCCAAGCGATACGTCCCAGGCGATACACGGCATCACAACCCGGAAGCGTTTGTGCTTCCCATGGTCATAGACCTTGTTCCAACCGAGGGCAGCTCAGCAAGTTCCATACAAAATACAAAAACGCTTCGAGGATCTCTCCGTAATGGCTTTACCCGAAAACTCTGTACCTGCCACCTCATCGAATGCACCCAAACCGGCACCCATGCGGCTATTGATTACAGGTGCCAACGGCATGATCGGCCATGCGCTGCTGGCAGCCGCGAAAAGGCGCGGCGACCATGCCGTACCCGTACAGCGCCCGGCACAAAGCGGTGCAGTACCTGCTGCACCGGGCACCATCCTGTGGCAGCCCGAGGCCGCGCAGCCCTTTGCCGACCTGGCGCAACTGGAAGACTTTGATGCTGTGATCCATCTGGCCGGGGCCAACATCTCAGCCCATCGGTGGACGCCGGAGTACAAAAAGACCATCATCAGCAGCCGCACCTCAACTACCGGCGCGCTTGCCCTGGCCCTGGCGCGTCTGCGACGTCCGCCGCGTGTGCTGCTGTCCGCCTCGGCAACCGGCTTTTATGGTTCGCGCGGCGATGATGTGCTGACGGAAGCCTCAACCGCGGGTAGCGACTTCCTTGCCGGGGTATGCCAGGCATGGGAGAACGCAGCATCGCCGGCTGTAGCGGCGGGCATCCGCGTGGTGTACCTGCGCTTCGGCGTGGTGCTTACCCCTTTCGGCGGAGCCCTCAAGCAAATGCTGCCCATCTTTCGTATCGGATTGGGCGGCAAGTTGGGCGGCGGCCGGCAGTGGACCAGCTGGATTACGCTTGAAGATTTGCTCCAAGCGGTGTTCCACGTCACCGAGCACGATGAAATAAGCGGGCCGGTGAATGTAGTCGCGCCGCAGCCGGTACGCAATGCGGACTTTACCCGCGCCCTGGGTCAGGCGCTGCACCGACCTGCCTTTCTGCCGGCCCCGGCGATTGCTCTACGGGCTGCGTTTGGAGAAATGGCCGATGGTGCCCTGCTGGCAAGCTGCCGCGTGATCCCTGAAAAACTTGCCGGAAGCGGTTTCAAGTTCAATACTCCCGAGATCGGTGAAGCGTTACAGGGCATGCTCGCCAAGGCCGGCGGTGTCTAACTCCAGCTTGTTAGGTTCTACAGCCTGTGAGGTTCTGCTAGGCTTGGCTTGCCCATGTTCCAGGTCTTCCCCTATCGCCGGCGCGCCCCGACTGCCGTATTTTCCATCTGGGGCGTTCTGCTCACCGGTTGCGGCAATCCAGGCTCACCGCAACCACCTTCGCTCAAGCTGCCGAAGCTGGTTACAAATCTCCAGGCCGCGCGCACCGGGGATACGGTCACCTTGCACTGGACCATCCCCGAACGCGCTACAGATAACGTCATACTTCGAGGTGACCAACGAGCGGTAGTATGCCGCGCGCTTGCGGCACAGCCATGTGCAGCGGTGGGCGAACTACTGGTGCAAGCCGGGCATCTGCGAAGTTTACCGACACCCTGCCCGCACCTCTGCGAGCAGGTCCGTTGCAGTTACTACGCTATGAGGTGCGGCTTGAAAACCACGCCCGCGAGAGCGCAGGGAGCTCAAACCCTGCCTACTCCGCAGCAGGAGATACTCCGCCTCCACTCCTTGCAGTTACGGCTGCGGCTACGCGCACCGGCATGCTGGTGCGCTGGCAAGCCCCGGCAACCGGACGAGTGGATGCACCGGGAACGCGCTTGCTGGTGCGGCTGCAGCGCGACCGCGTGCTTGCACCGGGCGAAAGCGGCACCCCCGGTCACGAGGAAATCGCAGGGGGCGTGCCGCAACCGCTGGAGCAGACACTGGAAGCCGTTGAGCATCCACCTGCCGCAACCGTCGGCTCCTGGTCCCCGGATCACACGCTCGACGCGGAGGCCGCCCCAAATCGAAACTACCGCTACACGGCGCAACTGGTAGAGCAGGTAACACTTGAGGGGCATGCCCTGGAGATCGACGGTGTCTCCGCACAGACCGGCATCGTTTCGGCAAAGGATGTGTTTCCGCCTGCCGTGCCGCAAAATCTTGCCGTGGCGGCGAACGGGGAAAGCGGCACCATCGATCTTTCCTGGAGCCCCGGCGAAGATAAGGATGTAGCCGGCTACTTTGTGTATCGGCGCACCGAAGGCAGCAGCCAGCCCCCCGTGCGTGTAAGCGGAAACGCCCCGGTGCCTGCGCCTGCCTGGAGCGACACAAAACCTGTACCGGGCACACGCTACAGCTACTCCGTATCTGCCGTGGACACAAGCGGCAATGAGAGCGCCCGCTCCATCGAAGTCAGCGAGGCCCTGCCGGTAGCAGGCGTTCGTGCTCCTTGAGAAGCTACTGAACGCCTCACACCCTGCGTTTAAGAAGTGGGTTCCACCGGGACTGTTTTATCGCGTTTATCGGGTCTATCACGTTTATCGCGAAATGAACCGCGAAGGCGTAAACCCTCGCACCCGCAGCAGCAGGCAGTACTGGGCCTCGATGCAGTTCCGCATTGCTTTTTGAAAGAAGCCGAACTCAGGGGGCCAGGGGGCGGCATGGGTGTGCCACGCGATAGGAAAGTGCGCCAGGATGCGGGAGGCGCGCGGCAGATGGCTCCTCGAGCTCACCACCTCGGCAGAGTGCCAGCCGTGCGCCTGCATAATAGCAACGGTGTAGTACACATTCTGGATGGTGTTGTAAGCCTGGCGATCCTCCAGGATGTCACCCGCGGGTACGCCCTGCTCCCGGGCAATCCGGGCCATGGACTCAGCCTCAACCCAGCGATTGTGCGCCGCCGTGCCGCTCATTATCAGCTTCGGAGCCACCCCTCTTCGCCACTCCTGCACCCCTTCAAGCACCCGCGCGCGCTGCTCCGGGGTGGGGCTGCCATCCTTTCGGCATGGTGAGCCAAGCACCAGGATCACGTCATAACGGTTCTGCGCGGTATTACCGGCAGGCTCGTGCCGCCATAGGCTCCATGCTGCGCCTATGTCCACGGCAAGCAGGAAAAGCGCAATCAGAAACAACCGGCGGCTACGGGGCATGCCTCAACCTAGCAGAGAGACGCCGCTGTCCAATGTCCAGGAAGCTTGCCCTGCGTGACATAATCAGTGAAGCGGGTAACCGAAAGTTTGCGCGGTGTTGGATGCTCATCGGGCGGAACGAATGGCGATGATGCGCATCCTAACGTATGCAGCTCTCATCGCAGAGCCGGTTTTACCAAAGGGAGAAATCTGATGGCCCAGACATTGCTGGAACAGTTACGCACCATGACCACCGTAGTCGCCGACACCGGTGACATTCAGGCGATTGAGCAAGTCAAGCCGCAGGATGCAACCACGAATCCTTCGTTGATTACAGCGGCAGCCGGTATGCCTGCCTACTCGCAAATTGTGGATGATGTGCTGCTTGAGTCGAAAAAGCGGCTCGGCGATGGTGCCGCAGACAAGGATGTTGCGAATGATGCGTTCAAGCATCTGGCGGTCGCGTTCGGCAAGAAAATCCTGGCCATCATTCCAGGCCGCGTTTCTACCGAGGTGGATGCACGCCTGAGTTTCGATACGGAGAAGACGCTGGAGCAGGCGCACGAGATCATCAAGATGTACGAGGACGACGGTATCTCGCGGGAGCGCATCCTGGTCAAGATTGCCTCTACCTGGCCCGGGATTAAGGCAGCGGAGCAGCTTGAGACTGAGGGCATCCATTGCAACCTGACATTGTTGTTTGGCCTGCACCAGGCCGTGGCATGTGCTGAAGCCAAGGTAACGCTGGTTTCGCCCTTTGTCGGTCGCATCCTCGATTGGTACAAGAAGGACACCGGCAAGGATTACACCGGCGCGGAAGATCCCGGTGTGCAGTCCGTGACCACGATCTACAACTACTATAAGAAGTTCGGCTATAAAACACAGGTGATGGGCGCAAGCTTCCGTAATATTGGTGAAATCATCGAGCTGGCAGGCTGTGACCTTTTGACGATCTCACCCAAGTTGCTGCATGAACTGGATGAGAAGCAAGGTGAGCTGCCGCGCAAGCTTGATGCCGGTAATGCAGCTGCGCTTGAGATCAAGAAGCTGGACGTGAACGAGCAGGTTTTCGAAGACATGCATGCAAAGGATCGCATGGCGCATGACAAGCTGAAGGAAGGTATTGAAGGCTTCTCGGAAGCGCTCGGAAACCTTGAGGAGCTATTGTCCAAACGGCTTGCCGAATTGGGTGCAAGCGAGCATGCCACAGTGGGTGCGCGTTAAGCTGAAGCAGGATTGCATTGCGATCCTGCCGCTTCTCCGTTAGTCTTATGGTTTGGGCGCAGGCACTGCCTTGTCCACGATACAGTTCAGTACATATCAAGTTTGGAGTATCTACATGGCAGCAGTCTGTGCAATTTGCCAAAAAGGCCCGCAGTTCGGCAACAACATCTCGCACGCCCACAATGTTACGCGCCGCCGTTGGAACGTGAACCTACGTCCCGTTAAAGCCAAAATCGGCACTGCCGCTAAGCGGATTCGCGTATGCACGTCCTGCATCAAGAGCGGCAAAGTTGTAAAAGCTTAAACATCTAGCAGGTAAAAAGCCCCGCCGATGCTTATGGCGGGGCTTTTATTCTTTTACTTTCCCGCAAACTTTAGCGAAGCCGAGTTAATGCAGTAGCGCATGCCTGTCGGCTTGGGGCCGTCTGGAAACACATGGCCCAGGTGCGAGTCGCAGCGGGCGCAGGTGACTTCTACCCGGCGCATACCGTAACTCTTGTCCTCATGCGTCTGGACCGCTTCTGGGCTTACCGGCAGGAAAAACGACGGCCAGCCGCTATGGGACTCGAATTTCTCTTCTGACCGGAATAACGGCGCATCGCATCCGACGCAGTGGTAAATTCCGTCATCATGGTTCTGGTACAGTGCGCCGCTAAACGCGGGCTCGGTTCCCTTTTTGCGTGCAATGTGGAACTGCTCCGGGGTGAGTAGCTCGCGCCATTCCTGCTCTGTACGCTCAATCTTTTCTTTTATCTCTGTGGCCATGGTGACTCCTTATCTCTTAGATGGATGTCAACCGCTACAGGATACGGGCAATCACTTCAATTTCCACGCGCGCATCACGCGGCAACCGAGCCACTTCGACAGTCGAGCGCGCCGGGGCTACCCCGCCTTCAGGTGCCAGAAAGCGAGCGTACACCTCGTTCATGGCTGCGAAGTCGTTCATATCCTTGAGAAATACGGTTGTTTTAATGACAGCGGCAAGGCTGCTCCCCCCGGCGTGCAGTAGAGCCTGGAGGTTGCGCATTACCTGCCCTGTCTGTTCCGCGATGCCGCCAGCGACCAGTTGCCCTGTCACAGGCTCAAAACCTACCTGGCCCGATGTGTAAAGAAGCTCCCCGCTTTGCACCGCCTGCGAGTAGGGTCCAATGGCTGCCGGGGCGTTCGGAGTAGAAATACCTTGCTTGTCTGTGCTCATCTATCCCATTGTGCACTGCCTGGACGTTACGAAGGGTTGTAAAAGCGCCGAAGTACGGGAACAAACAATCCCTTTCTGACGTACCATACTGTTTTTGCTTTTGTATTTTGTTCAGTTTTTTCTATGGTTTTTTGTAGATCTACGCTTTGCAGCGTACTCTCAGGCATTTTTTGCCTTATATGGAAGGTCCATCTGCTTTCGCAGCTTTGGCTACCTACGTGCAGTGAACCTCTCCAGTGACGCGGTTCGACGCGACCTTTTGGGGGACTCTGAATGCAATTTTTAGTACGCCGCTCTGTTTCGCGGCTTTGTGGTCATAGCTTCACACGTAGGGCAGGAGCCGCCGCCTTGGCCAGCTCGCTTCTTCTTGGTTTTGCCGGCACCGCACCGGCCCTCCACGCACAAGCCATTTCAGTAAACGGCGGCTCGATCCAGGGGACGATCACGGACGCCGCAGGCGGCGTGCTACCAGGGGCTTCCGTTACGATTAAGAGTGTTGAAACGGATGTCACGCGAACGCTGAAGACAGACTCGGCCGGTTTTTACAGCGTTGGACCATTAAATCCGGGCAATTACACGGTTGATGTTATCTCGAATGGATTCGAGAAGCTGGATGTCAAAACCGTTGTACGCACCGGTACCGCGACAAGCGGAAATTTTAAGCTGGTTGTAGGTTCTTCTAATGAGACAGTTCAGGTCAATGCCGGTCAGATCCAGGTAAATACCGATCAACCCGGCGTTTCTGACGTAATCACGCGCGAGCAGATTGAGGCATTGCCGATTAATGGGCGCAACTTTCTGGATATTGCGCAGTTGCAGCCGGGTGTCATCCTGCAAAGCGGAGAGACCTTCGACCCTACCAAAGCCGGTTACTCAGCGATTTCTGTCGGTGGCGTGTCAGGTCGTACCACCCGCATCCTGCTTGATGGACAAGACATAACAGATGAAACAGTAGGCACGACCATCATGAACGTAGATGAAGGTGCCGTCGATGAATTTCAGTTAAACCGCTCCACTCAGGATGTATCGGGTGAGGTAACTTCAACCGGCCAAGTGTTGGTGGCAACACGCTCCGGCGGCAATGCCTTCCATGGAGAAACCTTTTATAACTTCCAGGATCACCGGGTCGGCTTCGCACCTACGACCGGCGGCTTTGACGCCCCTTTTCAGCGCAACCAATTCGGCGGCTCTGTGGGCGGCCCGATCATCAAAGACAAGCTATTCTTCTTCGGCAACTTGGAACGCATCAAGCAGGACGAGCAAGGGTCTGCGACTACCAGCCCAACATTTGGCGGCATCTCAAGCCAGTTTCCTTTCATTCCATCTCCCTACCGGGAAACGTACAGCACCATTCGCCTGGACTACAACGCTCCGCATGGAATTCATTTGTTTACCCGCGGCGCTTATAACGTAAACTCTTCCGTCTCAAATTTCTCAAATCTGTACTCGCTCTATCAGTCCCGTAATAACGTGCCTGCGATCGTCGGCGGCGCGGACTTTGTTACTGGCCGCTTCACCCACTCCTTCCGTGGTGGGTATGAAAAGTTCCACAATCTACTCACAGATGGCACCGGGGGCCTAACCTCGATCTACAACCCGCAAACATCAATTCTGACTTCAACCGGGGTCAATCCCGGACCTATTACGCTATCCGATACTTCGGACGGCTTCTATGCCGGTCCGAATTTCCTTGCTCCGCAAGGTACCTATCAGTCCGATAAGCAGCTCCGCTACGATGGCACCTGGACCAAGGGCGCGCACACTTTGAAATTTGGAGCGAGCCTGAACCGCATTCTCGGCGGCGGCTTTGCTGCTTTCTTCGGCCCTTCCCTGTACACCAGCTTCGGACCCGCTAACCTGATCGCAGGCAGAAGCGGCAGTGACCCGGTTAATGACTACTCCGCATCGTCCTACACGCTTGGCAACGGCAATGGACTCTTTACGGAAAAACCCGGCTTTGGATTGACAGGAGGAGGACAGTTTGACTGGCGCAGTGGAGCCTATATTGCGGATTCATGGAAAATCAGTCCGTCATTTACTGGAGTTGCGGGCTTGCGTTGGAGCACGGACACAGATCGTGCAAACCAAGACTTAGCGACGCCTCTTTGCTCAAGTGTGGCCCCTGGGCTGCAGTTCCCAGGCTGCACGGGTAATACCCCGCTCTTTGACCAATATCAAGCCGGACTTGGAACCAAAACTCACCAGCCGTACGGCAATTTCGGACCGCAGCTCGGCTTCGTTTTCAGCCCGGGTGATCATAAAACCTCCGTGCGCGGGGGCATCGGCATCTTTTACGAGAGCGATATTTTCAACAACACCGGAAATGCGCGCAGCGCAGTAGTGAACGCAAACGGAAATTTCTTCAATAACACGGCTGTTTGCGGCGGCAACAACTCTCTTACGCTTCCGAATGGCACGGTAGTCAACCAAGTGAACGGTACACCGCTTTCGACCATATGTGGAGAGTCGATTGCACAAGCCGCGCCGTTGATCAATCAACTCAAGTCGCAATACCAGACGGTTTCACAAACAGGCGGCCCCAATCCGGGTTACATCGGAAATGGCGGCGGACTTAGCACCGGCAACTTCGGCATTTACGGGGGACCATATCTCACACCGTATTCGATTCAATTTAATGGTGGCATCCAGAGGGAGCTGGCCAAAGGCACGGTCTTGACGGTTGATTACGTACACAATGCCACACTTAAAATTCCACTGGCAATTGATGTAAACCATGTAGGAGCAGCTCGGTTTTTAAATGTCGGGGCTGCACAAGCGGCGATTGCGGCAACACTTACCGCTTGCGGCGCAACGTCTGTAACTAACGCAGCGCAGCCCGGCGGCTGCCCAGGTTTGCATCCGGCTACACCCGGCGCTCCGGCTGGTGCGGCAACCATCACTGATTTCGCAAACAACGGGCTAGATTCTGGGAATCAGTTCCTTGGAGGCCAAGCTGCTTCGTTCAGAGGTCAACCTCAAGCGGCTTTCGGGGGAGCCAACCCGAACGTAGGCCTTGGCAAGTTCATCCTGCCTGTCGGTCGGTCCGGCTATGATGCACTGCAAATTGTAGTCCGTCAGCAGGTCACTCATCCGGCACCAGGCATTGTGAGCGCGAACTTCCAAGTCTCTTACTCTCTTTCTGAGGCTGTTAACCCAATCAAGGCCATAAACTCGGGAGACCAGTTCTTTGCTGCCTCGCCTTATGACTATGACAACCCGAACCTTTACCTGGGCCGCTCCAACCTGGACCATTCTAATGAGCTGAGTTTTGGCGGAGCAATCCAGGTCAAGTACGGTGCGGAAATTGGTGTCATCGGTCACTTCTTCTCTGCCGCACCAACCAGTCTTGTGCTTGACAACACTTCCGGCGCACCAGGTGAGATCTTCCGTACTGATGTTGATGGTGATGGTCAGA
>CAXSFX010000117.1:0-11982 GCA_964236655.1 uncultured Acidobacteriaceae bacterium
AGGTAACGATCAATGGCGTTCGTTGGGTAAATTTGTGAATCATCCATGGACCGGCTGTACGTGTAAGCGGCTGTGACATAACCGCGGCTGCTGATCCGGCCCTTGACTGCCGTCACCAGGCCGCTGTAGTCGGAGTGCGCCAGGCTTTGCCCGTATGTAATAGCCCCGAAGCTGGGGTTAAGCCGTTGAGGCGAGGTGCGATAGGTAAAGCTGCCGGGCTTCCCGACTACCGGCACGCCGGTCTGCTGGTACAAGTCTCCGTCGAAGCGATTTACATCGAGCCCATAGACTGTATTTATGGTGTTGCCGCCGCCTGTTATTTGGTGGGTGCTGACCGAACCGACGTAGCCTATCGAAGCAACAAGCTTGTTGCTGAGTTGCCGCTCTACTGTCAAGGCGAAGTTGTACGTGTCTGAAACATGCAGATGACGGTCGATGCCGCCCACATTGATCTGCGAACCGGTAATGCCGCCCTGCGCGTTCAACGGCTTGCCCTGAAATGCAGGGTAGGGAAAGCCTTGCGGGGTAGTTTTGCTGGTGCCGAGAGCAAAGATAGGAGCAGCCGTTGTGCCGTCGTTGAAGAAAGTCGGAACGACATAATTGGGCGGGTTCCCATTGAATACGTCGCCGGTCTCCCCCAGGGTTGGGCTGTCGTGATACACGCCGAAGCCGCCGTGCACCACAGTTTTGCCGTTGCTGAAGGGATCGTAAGCGAAACCGGCGCGCGGGCTGAAGGTCTTGATGCGTGCGGCAAACGCGTTTGAAACAGTCTGGAACGCGCCGGAGGCAACTTGCTGATTGAAGTTGGTACCCTGGCCCGGAAAGAAGTTGGCAAACTGCAGGCCGAGCGCTCCCGAGGAGTTTCCGAAGTCGTCGTAGCGCAGGCCATAATTCAGGGTAAAGTGGCGGCTCACCTTCCAGGTGTCCTCGGCAAAGGCACCGTTGACCTCCTGTTTATAGCCGTAGCTGCCGGGCTGAGGCGCGCCGGTGGTGGGATTGTAGGACAGCGTGCCTTCATTCACGGGCCTGTCCTGCACCAGGTCCAGGATATTGTTGAAGTTAAAGTTCGGCTGGTTGTGCACAGTCGCAAACTCGGCATCGCCCGAGTAGGCCACCCCATCCACGCCGAAACGCAGGCTGTGTGTGCCGACCACGTGGGTCAGCACATCGCGCCAGTGATAGTTGGTCTGGATGAAGTCGCCCTGCGCGAATCCTACGCCTAGCCCTGTTATGCCCGAGACGTTGACGGCGGGAACGGTGAAGTCGCCGGTGGCGTCATTCACGCCTTCAACGCGCAGATAAGCGGCGCTTGCTTCGTTGATGGTATTGGCTGAAAAGGTGTGCGTTTCGTTGACCTGGTACGCCTGGTCGGACGAAGTATTATCTGTCGTAAACGCGGGACGGACGTTGGGACCGCCGGTGTCCAGATGCTGCCGGTACACAGTGCCGTACAGCCTGTCATTATGAAAATCCTTGTCAAGCCGCACGTTATATTGAACTGCATTGCGAAAGCTGGAGCTTGAGAAACTGCCGCTGTCGATGACAGGGGTTGTGCAGGGCAGGAAGCTTGAGGCCGCGGTGCCGCAAGGGGTGGCGCTGCTAGCCGGGAACAGCGTGGCCGCAGTCTGGGAAACGCTGACGCCGGCGACCTTCTGCACTCCATAGTTGGTCAACAGCTGTGTGCCTACCGTGCCGGGAAACTTTGCCTGTGCGAACTGTACAAAGGCCGGATCCTCAAAGGTGACAGTGTTGCCCAGGCTTGACGTGATGGCCCGAAGAGGCTCAATCGAAAAGAAGAAGTAGGCTTTGTGGAGCGGATAAATGGGGCCGCCGATGCCTGCGGAGATGTTGTTGCTATGGTACGGCGCGTACTGGCGCGCGAAGTGGGTATAAGCCTGGAAGTATTGATTGGTGAAGTAGTCGCTGGCGAAGCCGTGAATCTGGTCCGAACCGGACTTGGTGGTCACCGTAGTCTCTATGGAGCTGGCCCGACCGAAGTCCACGTTAAACGTGTTGGTCTGGATGGAGGCCTCGGAGATGGAGTCGGGGTTCGGCGTCAGGTTGGTTACGCCGGGGCGCACGCTGCTTGTAATGTCCAGTCCATCAATGACGTAGAGATTGCCGTTGGCACCGCGGCCATTCGCGCTTACATCGTTGGCTGCCTCCGTGTTGAAGTTGTCGGTGTTGGTACCGATGCCGGTCACACCGGGGGCGAGGGTAATGAGGGTGATGAAGTTGCGGCCCGGCAGGGGCAGGTTTTCAAATGCTCCCTGGTCCAGCGTGAGCTGGTTTCGCGTTTCCGCGGGATTGAGCAGGGGAGCCTGGTCGCTTACTGTCACAGTCGTTGCAACGTCGCCGGCGGCGAGGCTGACAGAAAGGTCGCGGGTCTCATCAGTGGTTACCGCAACGGGCGTTGTCCTGGCGGAGAAGCCTGCAGCCTTGATCGTGACCTTGTAGTTGCCGGGTGCGATGCTGAGAAACCGGTACACACCGGCATTGTCAGTCTGCGCGCTGCTGGTAACCTGCTGCGCATCGCTCTGGAGCGTGACGGCAGCACCGGGCACGACCGCGCCCGAGGCATCAGTTACCGTGCCCTGGATGCTCGCGCTGAACTGCGCAAAGGCTGTGTTGGCGTGGAGCGCAACAAGCACAAGCAGCACAAGCAAAAGCGGCAACCGCAAGGCATGGCATACCGTCTTTGCAAAGCACGCGGCTGCGGCAGATGGCTTGGTGATTCTTTTGTCCTGGGGCAAATCCTGGAGTGAGTTCATCGGGGTTTCCTGCTCTGCTCTCATATCGAAACGTTTCGATTCTTGCAGCCGGATATTGCTCTTTGTCAAAGTGCCCTGTCAAGCCCAATCTGAGCAGCAGCGCGAGTGGAATTTCCACGGAGGTTGAGACCAGCGTCATATCAGCGACTAGAAAATGGGAGAGAAGGCGCAAGGTCTGTGGGGCACGGCGAGCAGCGAGCCCTGGGAAACCTTTACTTCATTAGGAGTGCTGTCGCTGTTGCGGAGCCGGTAAGCCGGGGCGCCGCGGTGGACTCACGAATAAGGAGGTTGGTGAGCAGCTTGAGGGAAGATCCGGGCTGCTCACCCTGGATGGAAATGAGTGCGGCTACCGCGAGGCGGCTCAGCTCCGCTCTTGGGATATCGACCGTGGTGAGCGGCGGATGGAGAAACCGGCTGAAATATGTATTGTCGAAGCCGACCACCGAGACATCCTCGGGAATGGAGACGCCGCGTGCCTGCAGGCCGCGATAAACTCCAAGCGCGACCATGTCGGTGACAGCCATGACCGCGGTAAACGGGATGCGGCCATAGGCGGACGCGATTGCCTGGAGACCGGCATCGGCATCTGATCCCTCCACATCGACCACATGGGTGCGCAGATCGGTGACGCCGCAAGCCCTGGTAACGGCGGCAAAGCCCTGGTACCGGTAACGATGCGAAAGCAGGCGTCCTGCCTGGTGGGAGTTGCGGACGAGTAGAAGATCGCGGTGGCCGAGCTCGATGAGGTGCTGCACGGCAGCCATCATGCCGCCGCGGCTGTCGACGCGGATGTTCGTCGAAGTAGGTCCAGCCCGTCCGACATCCAGGAAAACCGCAGGCACTCCACTCTGCTCGATAACATTGAATGCCGTCTTGTCGCGTTCAGAGGTCATGATGGCCAGGCCGGAAATCCTGGCTCCCAGCAACTGGTGTACGGCGGATCGCAGCAGTTCCGGCGAAAAATTTGTTGCCGCCAGCGAGATTGTGTAGCCCGCGCGGATCGCTTCATCTTCAATTGCCTGCGCCGTCTCAGCGAAGAACGGGTTCTGCAGATTGGAAACAATAACGCCCAGGACGCGAAGATCGCGCCGCGCCAGGTTGCTAGCATAGAGACTTGGCTTGTAGCGGAGCTCAGCAATCGCATCGATCACGCGCTGACGTGTCTTTGCGCTTACCACGGTCTTGCCGTTGATGACAGCAGAGACAGTGCTGAGTGAAACGCCTGCCAGGCGTGCAACATCCTGGATTTTTGCTCGTGCCATGGGTAGAGCATACTTCCCAAATTTTGTTTAACAAGCGATTGAAGTCCCGTTCTTCTCGAAAAGCACTATCTCTGCTCCGTTGAGAACGACGCTAGTGACAAACGCGGTGCTGTGTGCGTTACCAATGGCTAATTGAATTTGTATAATGGCTGCAAAGCCACTTTGATCGTGGCATCCTTGGTCTAACTGAACATGAGAATTTCAACCATCCTCGACCAAATTGATAATGGTCAAATAGCATTGCCTGAGTTTCAGCGCGGTTACGTATGGAACCGTGAACAGGTTCGCGGACTGTTTAACTCGCTGTACAAAAGGCACCCTGTCGGATCTCTCCTGGTTTGGTCAACAGAATCAAGCTCCGCTTCTCACCGTGGTAACGGTCACTTGTCACCCGGCTTCGTCAAGCTGTTGCTTGATGGTCAGCAGCGAATGACAACGCTGTACGGGGTGGTCAGAGGTCAGCCACCCAACTTCTTTGCCGGCAACGCGCAAGCGTTTACCGGTCTCCGTTTCAATCTAGCCGCAGAAAAGTTCCTGTTCTATTCTCCGATTTCGATGAAAGACGACCCTCTCTGGATCGACGTAACGGGATTGATGAAGCAAGGGATGAACGGTATGGGGTCGATCATCACCAAGCTGAATACTTCACCGGTACACGCCCTGAAAATAGCTGAATACAGTACGCGCCTGGTGAAAATGATCAGCATTCTTGATGTTGACTTCCATATCGATGAAGTCAGCGGTTCTGACAAAACGTTGGATGTGGTTGTTGAGATATTTAACAAAGTAAACAGCGGCGGGACGAAGCTCTCAAAGGGCGATTTAGCCCTTGCAAAAATCTGTGCGGACTGGCCTGAAGCGCGACAAACGATGAAGGATGCGCTCGAAAAGTGGGAAAACTCCGGCTACTCCTTCAATCTTGACTGGCTTCTGCGCTCCGTAAACACAGTGCTTACCGGGGAAGCCAAGTTTCAGTACCTCCACGAGAAAACAGGTCCGGAGATTCAAGAGGCGCTTGTCCGTGCAGTGAAACACATTGATACAAGCCTGAACCTGATAGCGGGCCGCTTTGGCCTGGACCACGACCAAGTGTTTTTCGGAAGATTTGCTGTTCCGGTCATGGTGCGGTACTTGGATCAGCACGGCAGTCTCTCCATGAAAGAGCGGGACAAGCTGCTCTTTTGGTATCTGCAAGCCGCCATGTGGGGCCGCTTTTCCGGCTCAACTGAAACTTTCATTGATCAGGATTTGGCATCTCTGGAAGGACTGGATGGAGGGCTCGAGAAACTCCTCGACCAGCTTTGTTTGTGGAGAGGCGGTCTTCGTGTTGAGCCTGAGCACTTCACAGCCTGGAGCACCGGTGCCCGCTTCTACTCGATCCTATACACGTTGACCCGTATGGGTGGAGCCTGTGACTGGGGTACAGGACTCCCCCTTAAAACCGGCTTGTTGGGGAGGATGAACCGGCTTGAGGTTCACCATATCTTCCCAAAGTCCAGACTCTATTCTGCCAAGCCTGCGTATCGCCGGCCGGAAGTTAACGCTCTGGCAAACTTCTGTTTCCTGACTCAAAACGCGAACCTTAAGATCAGCAATCGGCTTCCGCAGGAGTACTTCCCTGAAATCGAAAAAGCGCATCCAGGAGCGCTCGCATCGCAGTGGATTCCGATGGACGAGAGACTCTGGCGAATCGAGAACTTTCGTGATTTCCTTGATGAAAGGAAGAAGCTGCTTGCTGACGAATTGAACTTCAGATTGAAGGAATTGTTGCATGGTGAGACCCGGTGGCTGCAAGACACCTCCAGGTTCGAACCGGTTTCTGTTGGTGAGGCCGACGGCGTCACAAGCGAGGCTGAAGAGCACCAGCTTGAAGCACTCAACGACTGGGTTGCGGCGCAAATACTTCCTCGTGGTGTGTTGAATTACGAGCTGAAGAGCCTCCCGGACGATGAGGTCAGCATCCTGTGCGACTTGGCCTGGCCCCAGGGGCTTCAGGAGAACCTCAGCCAACCGGTTGCGATGCTTTTGAAGCGACCTTCCGCCGTGTTGGCAACCGTCAGTCAAGCCGGTTTCTTGTGCTTTACAAGACCTGATGAATTAAAGTCCTACGTGCAGAACAAAATCGCGGCAGAACAGCCGGGGTCATCAGCGGAAGTCGCGCTCGCCGTATGAGCCTCACCCTGGTGCGGCTGTGACAAACTAAAGGTTTTAAGACCCTCAGAATGCCACTGATCCTGCCGCAACTGGAACGCCACCTGTTTAAGGCCGCTGATATTTGCGCGGCAAGATGGATGCCTTGGAGTTTAAGGAATACATCTTCGGGATGCTGTTTCTGAAACGCTGCTCCGACGTGTTCAAGCAGCATCGTCAGCAGATCATTGAGCGCGAGCTCGCTGGCGGCGTCTCCGAAGCGATGCCGTCGCTGTCGCAGACCTGCGAGACTGGTACCAGGAAGGCAGAAGGACGTGTATCCCAGTTGTACCCCCCACTTGCTATCGGCTTCCACGCTAGGCGCTGGATGCACAAACACAAAAGCCCCAATAGGTATCCAGAGCTTTATAGGACATGCCGGATGGCTTTGGAAGGGTTTGTGGCGGAGAGAGAGGGATTCGAACCCCCGATACCCGTAAAGGTATGGCTGATTTCGAGTCAGCTGCATTCAACCGGGCTCTGCCATCTCTCCGTGAGTGGGTGAGCTTGCAACTCAGGAAGTTTACCATGCGGCAACCTCCATCAAGCTGGGTACACGCATTTGCTGTGTCTCGGCTATGGTGGCTTTGGTAATTAGCAGTGTTGCTTGGCTCGTGGCATTCTAGGCAGCATGCGTCTGCCTCCTTTCACGCTTCTGATTGCTGTTTGCGTTTCCCATGTTTGCAGCGCGCAGGCCCCTGTTCCGGATGCGCCCGCGGCACAGGCTCCCAACCCGCCGGGGGATGTGTTCAAACGCTGGGCGCGGTTTTATCTTTCAGACTGGCATCCGCAGCCTGCAGCCTCGCAATCCCCTGCACCGGCACGTCGCGGTGCGCCATCGCCACTCGACTCTCCACCATTCCCCAGCTCCGATTGGTCTTACGGCGGATCACCCGTCATCGGCGAGCCTGACACACAAAGCTACCCGTTGATGACCGCATTAAACGGCGCACGCAGCCGCACCAAGCTTTATGGATGGGTCGACCCGACTGTCAACGGCAGCACATCTTCGCACAGCAACAGCCCTGAAGCGAATGACGCCTACTCCAATCGTGTGGAGCTGAACCAGTTTGTCGTGTACCTTGAGCGTTTACCGGATACCGTGCAGCGCGATCATATCGATTGGGGCTTCCACCTGACCTCGTTCTTCGGCACCGACTACCGCTACACCACCGACAAAGGCTACTTTTCCTCGCAGCTGATCGACAACAAGCGGCAGTATGGCTTTGACCCGGTGCTGGAGTACGCAGACATCTACTTTCCCCATGTGGCGCAAGGGCTCAACCTGCGCATTGGTCGGTTCATTTCCATTCCCGGCATTGAGGCACAGCTATCACCCAATAACTACATCTTTTCGCATTCCCTGCTGTACGCAGTCGACCCATTTACGGATACGGGCATCCTGGCCACGGTTAAAGTGTCTGACCAGTGGCTGGTGCAGTTTGGCCTTACCGGGTCACATGACGTGGCGTTGTGGACGCCTGATGCCAAGCCCTCCGCAACAGTTTGCGTGAGCTACACAACAAAGTCGGTGAACGACAATTTCTACGGCTGCGCTAATGGCATTAATGACGGCGAGTACGCCTATAACAACGTGCAGCAATACGACCTGACCTGGTACCACAAGTTTTCAAAAACATGGCATATCGCGACAGAAGCCTGGTCCCTCTACGAGCGTGATGTACCTGCGGTCGGCGGTCCGCTGCCGCTGGAGGCAGGCACTACCGGGGCCGTGTGCAGGCCGGGGCAGGTGCGCTGCCTGGCCCCGGAGTACGCAGTCGTCAACTACATCAATAAAGAGCTTTCCGCGCATGACTATCTCACTTTACGGTCTGACTTTTTGAACGACAAGAAAGCGCAGCGCACCGGTTACCAAACCCGCTACTCTGAAAACACTTTCGCCTGGAACCACTGGATCGGCTCGACCGTGCAGCTACGGCCCGAGGTGCGCTTTGACCATGCCTGGGATCGCCCCGGCTACGACAATGGAAATCACAGCAATCAGTTCACGGCGGCATCTGATCTTATCTTTCATTTCTAGAGGTGTATTTTCTAACGCATCTCTGAAATCCATTTTGAAGGCTACTTATAAAGCAGGGTTGATGTTATGTAAGAAAACTGTGTCATGGTTTCTATACACAGGATCACGCAATTCCTGTACATAACATCCACTTTGCATTTGCTCTAACGACGCTCAGTTACACCGGCTTCCGTCACGATGAAGTCCATCGGCACGTCATGCGGCTGCGGGTAAATGGTTGGCAGCCGTGCCAATTCCATACCTATCCCGATGGTCAGCGGCTTATGCGATAGTGCCGCGAGCGTCCGGTCGTAGTACCCGCCGCCATAACCCAGCCGGTAGCAATCGTTGTCAAAACCCACAAGCGGCACCAGTAGCGCATCCGGTTGCACTACTGTTTCAACTGCCGGGTAGGCGATACCATATACGCCATGAGCCATCGCATCGCCGGGCTTCCACTCGCGGAACTGCAGCGGCTTGCCCGGAGCCGTAACGACAGGCAAGGCGAGAGTACCACCTGCATCGAGCAGGCAGGCGGCCAAGGAAAGAATGTCCGGCTCTCCGCGTATCGGGAAGTACAGGGCCGTGACACCCTTCAGCCGTCCAAGAAAGCTCTGCGCCAGCTCCTCAAGGATTCGGCTGCTTATGGATCGGTGGATCGCTGCAGGCAAGGCTTGCCGCGCCTCTAAAAGCTCGATGCGCTTCCCTTTGCGCCAATGCTTGATCCAGTGTTGTTGACTTGCGTCTGTACCATCGCTCAATCGTCGTGATCCTTCGCGCCATGTGCCGCCGGGTGCCGCAGCTGTGCCGGCAGCGGCTCCTCACCCTTGGCATCCTTCCATAGAATCACGTTCAGCTCGCCGGTAGGTGCCTGGTCGGCATGGGTAAAGTCCATTCGGGCTGAAGCGCGCGCCCCGGGGCTGCGCCCGGTGTTCGCCTGGTAGATCAACCCGTTGTCGCGGTTGCCGGTGTCGGCGGTGTATGGCGGCTGGTCGCCGTTGCCTGCGAACAGCGGTGCTATCAGCGGGGCAAAGGCGTCATTGTTGTTCATCGGCGGCAGCCCCAGCAGGCTCTCCATGGTGCGGATGGTGCTCACCGTTGTGTAGAAACGATGATCGACAAACGGCACTCCATCCTTGGGCTGCGGCGAGTACTTGCTGATGACCAAGTGGATGCTGCGATGCGCATCCACATGATCGGCCCCATCCTGGGCATCGTCCTCAAGGATGAAAAACGCCGTATCGGCCCAGTAAGCACTGTGCGAAACCGCCTCCACCGCACGGCCCACTGCCAGATCATTGTCGGCCACAGAAGCCGTGGGCCGAGGCATGCCGGGCTTTGTACCGGCTGTGTGGTCGTTGGGCAAACGCAGCTGCACAAAGTCCGGCATGGTGTCCTTGCCGGTGTCGCGTTCGGCGATCCACCCACGAAACTTCGTCAGGAACTCTTCCACACGCAGCTGGTCGGGAAACGCAATCTCAAAGTCCGGGTACTGCGGGTCGAAGTGCCCTTGCAGCTCAGGCTTGGTCGCAGTGTTTGAGGCAATCATCGGGATCGCCCAAGGGTACTCGCTGAGGCCGCCGCCATAGTTGGCAGGCAGCAGCTCGCCCTTGTGGATCGCGGGCCGCGCGCAGTCTGAGGTAGTCGGCTCAGGCGTGCCTTCAAGCGGCGAGTCTTGCTTGGCCCCGGCCCCCTTCTCCACGCAGAACTTGGTCGAGATGTACTCGCCGAAGTGGTATAGCGTCTTGTTGTGCCGCGCCAGGTTGGTCCACAGGTAGCCGCTGGCAGGCTCGTTCACATCCGGGATACCTTGCAGCAATGGGTACGCGCCGGAAACGACACCCTCAAAGTCGTACATGCGCTCACTGCCTCGGTAGCTTTGCTGCCAGGTCTTCTCGGTGTAGTCCGAGGTGATGGCGGCATTCGACCACACGTGGCCATCGCCTGAGACTTCAGCCGAGTCATAGAAGTTGTCGAGGATGCCGAACTGCTCGGCCAGCTTGTGCTCGTTGGGCGTTACCGCGCGCCCGTACATGGTCAGCTTGGGGTCGCCGTTTGCGGCAGGTTCGTCACCCAGGATCTGGTCGTAGGTGCGGTTCTCCTTGATGATGTAAATGATGTGCTTGATCGGGTTGCTGCCGGAGTGAAAGGCAATCTGCTCCTCGGCAGCTTTCAGCCGGTTCTCGTCAACCACTTGCGCGGTCATCGCCGGAAGTTGAGCATCCATCATGGCTAGAGGCACACGCGCAAACGACCCGTACAGCAGTGTGCCGATGTAGGTGTGATCGCGCTTCGGGTTAGTAGCAGGGGCGTCGCGCTGCGGCATGTTGTTGGGGCCGGTGCCCTCGCCTTTTCCGGTTGCGATCAGCAATTCTTTGTCCGTGGCCGCGAGCGCGGTCGGGTACCAGCCGGTTGGGACAAAACCGAGCGGCCGCGCTGCTTCAATTTGCGCGCCATTTGCTTTTTTCGTGTGCGTGTCAAACACTGCTACGGCATTCGAGCTTGCATTGGCAACGTACAGGCGCTTGCCGTCAGGCGATGCTGCAATCGCATCCGGCACCGCTCCAAAGTAGGTTTGCCCCGGCAGCTTGGTGTCGAAGTATGCCGCGACTTTCATAGCATGCTTCGCGCCCGGCGCAATGCTTACAGCAGCAGCCATGTCGCGGTTGGCCAGGGCGACGTAAAGCTGCTTTTCGTCAGGACTCCATGCAAGCGAAGCGGGGTGCGACCCGGCAGCACCGACTGAGCGCGGCGGCAGCAAGGCGACGGTACTCAGCACACGCCCATGTACCAGGTCCAGCTCCGCCACCGCCGAACCATTCCATAGCGCCACAAAGCCGAGCTTGCCGTCGCGTGTCGTCGTCACGGTGATCGGGTACGCCGCGGGCACGGCGCTAGTGCTGGACAAGTCGAAGCGTGTCACGATTTTGCCGGTCGCTGCATCGAGCAGCAGCGCGTCGTCCGAGAGGTTATCCGCTACCAGCAGCCGGTCACCTCCCGCGCCCGGAATCACGCACAAGCCGGACGGGTACGGGATTGCCATACCCGCAGGCACGGCTTTTTTGAGCACATTTTGCTGCTTGCCTCCGGCCAGCTTTTGCAGCGGGATCGGGATGAGCCGGTCCGGGCTCAGCTTGCCGTCCTCAACGCTGTAAACCGCGATTGCGTTGCCGGTGGCGTCCGGCATGCCGCCTTCAGGCGCGGTCAGCGAGGCAAGGCTCGCATACAGGTGCCTGCCGTCGCTGCTCCACGCCAGGCCCTGGTAGAACGTCTGGTGCGAGGTACGCGGCGCGGTTCTCGCGTCCGGAAAGTCAAGCTGCCTGCCTGTGAGGAGGTCCACAACCAGGATTGACTCGTCATACTTCGATTCTGCCGTGCCGAACCCGGCATTGACCGTGGCTGCGTAGCGCCCGTCCGGGGAAAGCACCATGGACATGGGCAAGCTGTTGGTCTTTGCAGGTGAGCCCGGAGGGGTGCCCGCAAGCTGCTTGCTCGTGGGCAGATCGAGCGTGGTTTGTGCGTGACTAAACGACAGTGCAAAGCAAAGCAGGGTGGCTGCCATGGCAAGGTGTGGACGCGGCATGTGTCCACCATACGTGCGGAGCGGACGCGCAAAAGCAGCGTACATGGAAAATTCACACAGCTTGGCGCTGCTTACGGCTCATCCCGGTAGATGCCTACTTGCGGCGTACCTCCCTGTACCAGTTTGGCCCGGAACATGCCCGGGGTGTTGAAGCTC
>CAXSFX010000118.1:0-11967 GCA_964236655.1 uncultured Acidobacteriaceae bacterium
GATGCCGCCCGAAACGTGCGCCATGCCGCTGGTCATCACCGTCATCAGCTCGGACCGGGTCATGCCGGGCAGGAAGGGGCGAATGGTGAGCGGGGCTTCCGTCTGACCCATAAAGATGGAAGCGGCGACGTTGAGGCTCTCAGCTCCGCTGACCTTGAGCGTAGCCTGCATGAGCCGCGCGAAGATGCGAATGACGATCTGCATGATGCCCAGCGCATAGAGGGCCGAGAACAGCGCGGAGATGAAGATGATAGTGGGCAATACTTGAAAGGCAAAGATCGCGCCGAAGGTGGAATGCGACTCGCCGAGCTTGCCGAAGACAACCGAGGAACCGGCAGACGCGTAGCCTAGCAGCGTATTAATGCCTGCTCCTGCCGCGGCGATCCCGCGGCGGCCTGTAGGAGAACGCAAAACGAGCAGGGCGAACAGAAGTTGAAGCCCGAGGCCCCAAAACACGGTGCGCCAGCGTATGGCGCGGCGGTTGGTAGAGAACAGCCATGCCAGCAGCAGCATGGTGAGCAGCCCAAGGATTCCGGTGAAGCGTGCCAAGCCTGCTCCTTGTTGCCAGCATACCTGTTGAAAGCGAACCTAAACGGGCGGCTCCAATTGAAAGGCGTATGGAAACAATGTGCAGAAGGGAACCGGCAGACCGGCAACACCGCCCGCACCTGGAAACACGACGACAGCATCCGCGGTGACAAACTCGCTCAGCACCTGGCGGCAGGCACCGCAAGGCGCGCCGGCAGTCCCGTTTGCATTGGCAACTGCGATAGCTGCTATTTTGGAAGCGCCGCGCTCGCTTACTGCGCGGGCAAGCGCGCTGCGCTCGGCACATATGGACAACCCGTACGAAGCGTTTTCAACATTGCAGCCGGTAACGATGCAGCCATCGGTAAACAGCAGGGCTGCGCCTACACGAAAACGTGAGTAGGGGGCGTAGGCATGGGTAGCCGCTTGCTCAGCCCGGCTGAAAAGGGCAGCGAGTTCCGCTGTGAAGTCTGTATCTGGAGGCAGGGTTGACATACCGCCTGAGCGTACCGGGTTGCGCTTGCCTCGGCAAGAGAGCTATTGAGAACGGCTGCGCCGACGTGCCTTGGCAAAAGAACTGAAAGCAAAGTAGAGAAAAATCCCTGCAAAAGCGGCATACGCCAGGAAGTGGCCATGCTCCGGGCCAAACTGCCAGGCACTGCGAATGCTGTACAGGTGCTGACCGAAAAGCAGGGCAAACAGCGCGAAAAACATGCCCGTAATCTCAAGCCATAGGATAGAGCCGGCTTGTGCAAAGGGATTCCACACAGCCCGACCAAAGTTGCGCCCGCCGCGAGCCACACCACCCGCACCCTGCACCGCGCCGCGCACACCCGTGCGTGCCTGCTTGCCGAGAGCTTCGCCTGCACGGATACGCCTGTCACTACCGGCCCTCTGCTGCTCGGGGGTAGGCGGCGTAGCCGGTGACGATGGTGGAACCACGCGTTGGGTGGCAAGGCGTACGCCGATGCCCAGCGCACGTCCCAGGGAGCCTGGCCGCATCCTGCAAGTGTAGACCCCGGCTATGCGGCTACCGGTACCCTTGTAAAAAAAGACTTCTGTGCATTGGGTGTACCGCCTTGCTGCTCCCCCTCATCCAAAGTAGGGTTAGACAACAAGGTACGGGCGCGCTGCCTGGCCAAGGTTGGGGAGACGAATTTGAATCAAAACTTACGCAAACTGGTGCAGCAGCTGGGCGAGGCCATCCACGAAAGTGTTTCCGAGTCTGAGCAGATTGCCGGCGTGGTGCAGGACATCCGCCGCCAAGGCTTTGACGTGTTGTTGATGCTGGAGGCAACCATAGGCCTGAACGAGGTCGTGGAGGGGAAGGAAGACAGTGAGGAGGCTGCCGGCGGGGCCGAGTTCACGGCGCAGGATGTAAGCTTTTTGCGCTCGCTGCGCATTGCCATTGAAGGTGATGAGGGTGAAGCCCGCGATACTGAGTCGTCCTAGGTTCTGACTGGACGGGCGATGCAGCGCTTCGTGCCGAGCCATGCACGGTTTTGCCATGACTGTAGCGCGGTACATAGGGATTAGCTATATTCAATCCGGCTGCGAGAGTTGCGCGGCCTTTACTGGAAGGGACGGGCATGAAAGATACACTGGGTGTACTGCTTGCAGGCGGAGCCGGCGAGCGGCTTTTCCCTTTAACGCGCGACCGCGCCAAGCCTGCGGTGCCGTTTGGCGGGCATTACCGCATCATCGACATCACGCTGTCCAATTGCATCAACTCCGACCTGCGCCGGGTGTACATCCTGACGCAGTACAAGGCTTTGAGCCTGAACCGGCACATCCGCGAAGGCTGGTCAGGTGCCGTGGCTCAGGAGCTGGGCGAGTTCGTTGAAATTCTGCCGCCTATGCAGCGAGTAGGCAAGAACTGGTACCAGGGCACAGCCGATGCGGTATACCAGAACATCTATTCCATTGGTGCGGAAAAGCCGAAGCACATTATTATCCTGAGCGGCGACCACATCTACAAGATGGATTACGGCAAGATGCTGGCCCAGCATGTGGATTCAGGCGCGGACGTGACACTGGCAACCTTGCCCATTCTGCCGGAAGACGTTTCGCGCTTCGGCGTGGTTGAAGTCGACAAGCAGGGTAACGTCACCGGCTTTCTCGAAAAGCCGAAATCGACCAATCTGCGCTCGCCGTGGAACCCGGAGATGGTCGATGCTTCGATGGGTATCTACATCTTCAACACGGATGTACTGCTACCGGCGCTAATGCGTGATGCGGAAAAGGAAGATTCGAAGCACGACTTCGGCCACAATATCCTGCCTGACATCCTGGGCAAGTACAAGATGGTGGCTTACAACTTTGTGGATGAAAACCGCAAGGAGCTGTACTGGCGCGATGTAGGCACACTCGACGCCTACTATGACGCGAATATGGACGTGGCATCGGTCAACCCGGTGTTCAACCTGTATGACCACGAGTGGCCCATGCGCACGCGGGTGCGACAGTACCCGCCGGCCAAGTTTGTGTACGGTTCTGCCGGACATGACGGTTCAGCTGTCAACTCGGTGATTTCCGCAGGCTGCATCGTCTCGGGTGCCTGCGTGTCGAACTCGCTGTTTTCGCAGGATGTGCGTGTGAATTCGTACTCGTCGGTTGAGGACAGCATCGTGTTTTCGCATGTCAACATCGGGCGTCACTGCCGCATCCGGCGAGCGATTATCGACCGTGATGTAAACCTGCCGGAAGGCACGGTTATCGGTTTCAACGCGGCGCAGGATCGCAAAAACTACTTCGTGACAGAGTCCGGGCTGACGGTGGTGGCGCGTGATCCCTCGCTGTATGAGAATGCGATCCACCCTGTGGATCTGGGCGAGCAGGGGTAGGTTCCAAGCCTAGTTCGTGCCTGAAATGGGACGCTGACGATTACCTTCGTGCCCCGCTGCGCTCACGTTTGCCGGCAGCGGGAGTCACTTGGCTGATAAAGCTGGTTAAGGGCAGGTGGATGAAGGCATACTACAGGCAATTCATGGAGAAGGCATCAACAGGATGGACAAGGTGGAGGCTGGACCGGCGCGCTGCGCCGATACTTGCTTCCCTCCTTGCCTCCATACTTCTGCAGGGCTGCGGGCAGTTCTTCCCACCGGCAAGCGCGACCGGCTCCGGCTCAAGCGGAGGTACAGGTACCGGCACAGGAACCGGTAACAGCACCACCCTGAACACTGTTTACGTGGCTAACAGCAACCCGCAGCTGAACTCCATCACTGCCTTTTCACTGGCAAATGGAAAACTGACGAACTTGCAAAACTCCCCCCTCGCTTTAGGACAGGGATTGATCCCGAATGCGCTGGCGATCAGCCCAAAGACGAACCTGCTTTACGCCGGCAGCGCCCTGGGCGGCATCTTCGCCCTGGTCATTCAGACGGATGGTTCGCTGGTCATCAGCGGCAACAATGGGCCGGTAGCGGGGCAGGCGGCCAGTACCATGGCGGTTGACCCGAGCGGACAATGGCTGCTGGCCATGGCCAGTTTGGGTTCGTCTACAGGTACCGGTACTACACCGGAAATTTACATCTTCAGGATCACGCCGACAAGCGGGGCCCTCACCATGACCGGCCAGATTGCACTCGACAACGGAACCCCTGCGCAGCTGCAGTTCGCGCCGAACGGCACGCAGCTCTACGCCACCCTGGGTACCGGGGGTATCGATGCGCTGACGTTCAGCCCGTCAACTGGCGTGTTGAACAAACTCTCCTACCTGCAGCCGCCGCTTGGCAACAGCTCTTCCGATAACGGAATGGCAATTGACCCGGCAGGCAAGTACCTGTTTGTGGCAGAGACCGGCACCAGCGGGGTACGAGCTTTCACGATCAACACAAACACCACGCTGACAGAGGTCAAGGGTTCGCCGTTTGTGGATACCGCTACCTCTACACCGCCGCTTGGAGCCAGGGCGGTTCTTGTCGATAAGACCGGGGCCTTTGTCTATGTGACCAATTCGACAGCCGGGAACATCAGTGCATTCACGCTGGGTACTACGGGGGCACTCACGGAGATAACCGGTTCGCCGTTTGGCACAGGCGGCAGCCCGTACTCGCTGGCTGAGAGCAGCGCGGGGAGCTACCTGGCAGTGGCCTGTGCAGGCGGTTCACCTGATCTGCAAATCTTTTCCATTACCCCCACCTCGGGCGCGCTTGTTTCCGCCGTAACGGCTACAACCGGCAGTGTCTCCCCGGCAGCGGCCACGGTCGTAGCGACAACACCGTAGCGAGTTCTCTCAAACCCGATGCTATGCTGGGGCGAACTGTGGTTACCTTTCGGCATTTTTCCTGCACGTTCCTTTTGGTAGTTACTACCCTGCTGCCCGGCTGCGGGCGTTTGCACCCCGGCGGGTCCCTGGGTTCGGTATACGTGATCTCAAAAGGCACATACATCCGAGACCGGCTTTCGGCTGTGTCAAACCATGTGGCTGACGTACACAACGGTGAAAAGCTGACTGTGCTGCAGCACGACCGGCGCTTCTACAAGGTGCAAACCGCAGCGGGCAAGGTGGGCTGGCTTGAGGAGCATGTGGTCATCGATCAGGCGGAGTTTGATAAATTCCAGGCTCTTGATACAGCCCATGCATCGGACCCGGTGGTTGCCTCAGCGGTGCTGCGCGATGCGATCTTTCTGCATTTGACACCCGGGCGTACCACGGAGCACCTGTACCTGCTGCCGGAGAACGACAAGCTACAGCTGCTGGTGCGGGCGTCTGTGCCCAAACCGCTGCCGCCGCAGTCGCTGCTGATGCCAAAAGCTCCCCATGCCAAACGACTCACGCGGCCGGTACGCCCGGCAATTATCAAGAAGGAGCAGGGCGGGTCCACGGTGTTTGCCGCCGCACCGCCGCACCCCGATCGCTACACGGCCCCCGATCTGGACCCGGATGCAGCCTGGATGGCAGAACCCATGGAAGACTGGTGGCTGGTGCGTGACGCGAGTGGAAAAGTGGGCTGGGTACTGGCCAGGGGCATGGATGTGGACGTGCCCGATGAGGTGGCGCAATACTCTGAAGGGCGCAAAATTGTGGGTGCGTACCTGCTGAACACGGTAATGGACAATGGCGAGCCGCCCCAGCGGCACATCGGCCCGGAGGAGCAGCAGCGCATTGAAAAACGGGCCGCTGCCAAAGCGGTCTTTGCGCGCAAGCACCCCAAGGAAGCCGTTGAAGCCGCAGATGCAGCAGCCGCTATACCACCGCCGCCGGCCCCGGTGCCGCATCAGGTCGGCCAGTATGTGACCGTGACAACCGAGTTCAAGGACGGAATGCCGTTTGACTGGGAGCAGGTGCGGGTTTTTATCTGGAACCTCAAAAAGCATCGTTATGAGACTGCCTACCGCCTGCGCGAGCAGCAAGGATACCTCCCCATCACGGTCGGTAAGGAGCAGATCGAGAAGGTAGGTGAGGAGCCTACCTTTACTATCCGCACTACGCCGGACGGGGTTGTAACACAGGATGAACAGGGAAGCTTTCACCCGCAAACCGTCCAGGTGACGCAGTACAGGCTGGAAGGCGGCATTGTGCGCCGGGATACGCCGCTACCGCTCAAACCCGGCGAGGAGGCAGCATCGCCTTCAGGTCAGGGGAAGATCAGCCGTCCGGCAGTACGCCATAAAGCAGTTCGACGTGTAGGGAAGAGCCGCCCGCGAACGCGATGAACCAAGTTTTTGCATTTTCTCTATAATTTTGCTGTCTCAGCGTACCAAAGTTTGGCATTCTGAATCACATGCTCTTGCAAGCCGCCTGTTTAGTGAAAAACGCCGGTTTGGCTTAAAGAAGGTTAAAAGGCGGATACAAACTGGCTGACTGCCGGCGGAAGGCAAGTGCAGGCACCCCGTTCTGGACTTTGGACCGCTCCAATGTGCGGAAAACATTGGTTCGTCAACTTTGAAGAACGCGCTACGGCGCGCAAGGAGATCGGCACATGGACAACAAGCCGGCACAGAACATTCAGGATACGTTCTTGAATACAGTCCGTAAGGATAAGACACCTATTACGATTTACTTGGTCAGCGGCGTGAAGTTGACAGGAAAAATTCGCTCCTTTGATAAATACTCCGTGCTACTTGAGAACAATAGCCAGGAACAACTCATTTTCAAGCATGCAATTTCTACTGTGGTTAGCACGCGCTCTGTACTCCATACAGATCAGCGCCCGATGACGGGTGCTGCCACCGGTGCCGTGGTAGAGCAGGCGCAGAGCGCGTAGGAGGCAGACTACGTCGCGACGTTCCGTTTCGCTGCCCCCATCCGGTTCAGAAGATACCGGCGTTCTTTCCCTGTCAGGGCACCGAGCTGGTGGCACCCCTGTACCCCTGGCGAGCAAGGGCGAACGTGCCTTTCTGGTCTACCCGCAGTTTTCACATTTAAAGCCTGCGCTGGGCCGCACGGCAACCCTGGCCCGCGACGCCGCGCTCCTGGTAGAGGAAACGCAGTCCTTACCGGCTGAAGCCCTGACTGCTGCAACCCCGGTCCCGCGCATGCATCCTGGAACGACGCGAGCCGATGCGGAAGATGGTACAGCGGAGTTTCGGGAGCTGGCGGAGAGCGCCGGGGCAGTCATAGTAGGCGTAATGGAGCAGCGGCGTGCCCGACCGGACCCGGCCACGCTGATCGGCTCAGGCAAGGTAGAAGAACTTGCCGGGGCAGCTGCTTCCTCCAACGCCTCCATCATCCTGATGGATTATGACTTGAGTCCGACACAGTTGCGCAACCTGGAAGACGCGCTGCCATGCCCTGTGATAGATCGCACACAGCTCATTCTTGACATCTTCGCCAAGCATGCGCGCACCAGGGAAGGCCAGCTGCAAGTGGAGCTGGCGCAGCTGGAATACATGCTGCCCCGGCTCACCGGGCGAGGTCGCCTGATGAGCCAAACCGGCGGCGGCATCGGCACACGCGGTCCGGGCGAAACGCAGCTTGAAACCGACCGGCGTCGCATCGGCAAGCGGCTGGTGATCCTGCGGCGAGAGCTGGAGCGCGTACGCCGGGTTCGGCACCAACAGCGCTCACGCCGCGAAGGTGCCCCTGTACCGACAGTCGCCTTGGTAGGCTATACCAACGCAGGCAAAAGTACGCTGTTCAATATGCTGACCGGGGCCGGGGTGCTGGCCGATTCACGCATGTTTGCAACGCTCGACCCGAAGCTGCGCGCCATTACACTGCCTTCACGGCGCACGGCGGTGCTGTCGGACACGGTAGGTTTCATCCGCAACCTACCGCACTCGCTGGTAAGCGCTTTTCGCGCGACGTTGGAAGAGGTCGAAAAGGCTGAAGTGCTGCTCCATATCCGCGACGCTGCTGACCCATTGAGTGAAGAGCACAAGATCGAAGTCGAGAAGGTGCTGGGCGAGCTGGACGTGCTGGCGAAGCCGCGCATTGAAGTGATGAACAAGCTGGACCTGCTGCCTGCTGCCGAGCAGGCCGGGTTGCTCGATTCGGGCGCGGTCGGCATCTCTGCCCTGCGAGGTACCGGCGCGGAACGGCTGCTGCTGGCTCTGGATGCGGCATTGACTGTGGACCCGGTAGAGGAGGCAGCGATGTGGATACCTCAAAACGCGGGGGACGCGCTGGCGGCGCTTGAAGGCGGCGGAGTGGTGCTGGAGCGGAGCTTTGAACAGCGCGGTCAGGATGGCGTGCTGCTGCGGGTAGCCGCGCCGCGGTCGCTGCTGGGACGCTGGCGTAAGTACCGGGTGTGAGCGGACATTTTGGTAGAGCCGCTGTCAGATTGCAGCCGCAACAATGTTTATGTCTAGAAGAATACCGATGCCAAATGTTTTTGGAAAAGAGGCATGCGACTCTCACCGCGTGGTGCGGAGGGAAACAGACATCCACGGAGTGCCGGCCGGAAAGTGAGACGCTATAGCTACGGAAAGTGCCTGGAAAATCTACAAGATCATGCGATAATTTGTGCTATCTAAAGAAGTAGTCCTGGAAGGTTTTTGGGGCCTCCCAGGGTTTGGTACTACTTCCGAAGAAGCAGCACGAGTAAGAGAAGAACCACTGCCACCACAAGCCGCCAATCGATGGCGACTGTAATCAACAGCCGAAACCAGGATGTTTGATTAGCATCCTTTTCGGGTTCCATCCGCCTCACCTCCCTACCTCGGTTACGGCCCCGGGTCGCGCTAACGACCCGGAGGCCGCCCGATCCAGTGTTCCGCTCCCAAGCTCGGCATGGAGGCTTCGCCAGTGTATCCCGTCCATCTCAAATAGGGGCTTTTACCGCACTTCCGGCGAGGTTGAGGGCACGCAGGTCACATGCCTGAGAGAGAAGTCTGGTACAGCCGCTCTCCGTTGTGGCATGCTCATCGCAGCTGTTCGAGGTGTATCCATGCGCTTCCTGCTGTGTACGGCTTTGCTCCTATCATCCGCTGCCTTTCTGGTCGCGCAAACAGCGCCTGAAGCCATTGCCCCGCCTGATGGGGGCTCAACTGAAGTGTTACAAAGCATCTTTATACCGCCCCTGCTGGACGCGCCATTTACCATGCTGCTCAAAACCGAGTGGGTGCGGCCGCTGGGTACCGACGGCAATTCCGTGACTGTGGTGAACCAGCGTAAAATCGCCCGCGACCGCAAGGGCCGTATTTACGAAGAGCGCGTGCTGCTGCGGCCGTCAAACTTTACCGGGCCATGGATCACAAACTACATACAGATGTCAGAACCGGCAGCACATACCTGGCTTAACTGCGCTGTGCAAACGAAAGTGTGCCATACACATCTTTATAACGAGACTGCAGCACCGCCGCAGCTTGACAGCGGGACGACCAAGTTTGAGGGCGGGGTACAGAAGCGAACAAATCTGGGCCGCGACATCATCGATGGGCTTGAAGTGACCGGCATGCACATCACCACCGTGCTGGATGCAGGGGTGTTCGGCAATGCAAAGCCGCTGACTACGCAGCGAGAGTTTTGGTACAGCGCGGCACTAGGAATCAACCTGCGCTCGGTACGAGACGATCCACGCTCAGGCTGGCAGACCTTCACTGCGACTGACATTTCTCGTGATGAGCCGGATGCTGCACTGTGGCAGGTACCACCCGGCTTTACGGTCGCCGAAGACGGAGCGCCCAAGCCCTGAGTTTGTGACACAAGGCCGTTGAGGTCATTTTCTTGATGCAGCGGCATCTGGAGCTGTTTGTACGTCTCAGTGAACAGTGAGGAAGCGTCATGCCCAAAGAAGAACCAGCCGCGCAAGTACGAATCGTGCTACGGCCCTATGCGAGTGCGCTACCGCTCGGCTGCTTCTCCTTTGCCATCGGCAATGCGCTGCTCAGTGCCTTTCTGCTGCACTGGATTCCTGAGAACGAGGCACGGCTGCTGGCAGTCATGCTTCTGGTGTTTGTGGCACCGCTTGAGTTGATCGCCTGCGCCATGGCCTTTCTGTCGCGCGACACCGGCGCAGCTACAGCAATGGGCATTTTTGCCGCGGCATGGGTAGTTCAGGGAGTACAGTTCATGCTGTTCGGCGCGGCGTTGAGCGCAGCAAGCGGAATCTTGCTGGCACTGCTGGCCGTGTGCCTGGGGATGCTCACAGCAATAACTTTCTCGGGTAAGCCGCTGATCGGTATCCTGCTCGTAGCGGCCACGCTACGCTCTGCAGGTGCCGCCGGCATGCAGTTCGGCGGGGGCAAGCTCTTCACCATCGTGGCTGCAGGCTTCGGGTTTGTTGTCACGCTGGCCGCTTTTTACTGCGGCTTTGCTTTGCTGGTGGAGGATGTCCAGGGCAGTCTTCATCCGCTGACCGGGCGCACCGGGGCAGCTCGGGACGCCATGTCCGGCGGCCTTGAAAGTCAGATGGGTCATATAGAGAATGAGGCTGGAGTGCGCCAACAGCTGTAAATCACCCTAAAGTTACTCGGTAATCGCAAGCAGGCAAGTATTTTCTTCTAAACAAGAAAAAATAATGCTTGGAGATGCTCTGTTCAGTTCTTCTTTTGCCATACTGTGGCTGCAGCATGACCGAAGCAGACCATGCTGCAGGAAAACCTATGAACGACTGCATTCTTCACATTACTGATTATGATGTGGCCGGCATTGCCGCCACGCTGAATACAACCGGCTATGCATGCATCCAAAATTTTGTTGAGCCGGCCGCGCTGCGTCGTATGCAGCGCTTTGTACGCGACGCAGTTGGAAAAGCCGGTCATGAATATGTCGGGTTGAACGGACCCGATGCAGTTGCCGGGTCCGGGTTGGATGAGCTGTATCGTGACCCGGCTTTTACAAGTCTCATCAAGGATATTTATGAGCAGGGTACAGGCCGATCGGCACCGGACGAACCGTTTCTGCATGTGCTGCGCTGCCTGGCCGGGCCGAGTGGGCAAAAGCACGCCTGGATGTTCCACTACGACTCGTATGTGGTGACTGCACTTGTGCCGATCCTGATCCCAACTGAAGGCCGCAGCGGTGATTTGCTCATGTTTCCGAACACGCGGCCGATTCGTCCCTGGTACCTGTGGAACGCAGCGGACAAGGTGCTGCTCGACAATCCGCTGACGCAGAAGCTGCTGCGCCGCACAGTAGAGCGCGATCCGGGCAAGCCGGTCCGGCTGAAGATGCAGCCCGGCAATTTGTATTTATTCTGGGGGTACCGGTCTGTTCATACTAACGAGCCGTGCGACCCCGATGCGGTACGGGCCACGGCTCTGTTTCACTACGCCAACCCCCATAAAACGGCATAGTAGTGTGCAACACCGGGAACGTATCTCAAATTGGGAACCGGAGATGCCTCCGAGGCTTCATGAAGTCGCCTTTCGCTCGTAGCCTGTGGTATCAATAAATGAGCCCATAGGGCAGGTTGGCGGCTTCACCTGCTCTGTTTACTCCGCAGACCACTGATACCTTTACGACCTCTCAATCTGTACCTGAACCGACACCTGCATGGACGATATATTTCACGAACTCGGTATTCTGTTTGTCGGCTGTGTGCCGACAGCCATTCTGTTTCTCCTATTGCTGCTGTGCTATACCGCGTTGGTGCATCGGCCACTGAGCCGCACTCTGGCCCAGCGCCGCGAGCGCACAGAGGGCGCAGTAGAAAAAGCACGAGCCGCCATCGGCATGGCTGAAACCATGACCGGAGAGTATGAAGCGAAACTGCGAGCAGCAAGGGTAGAAATCAACCAGGGTCGGGAACGGCAAATTGCCCAGTGGAACGCGGCGCGCGACCGTACTTTAAGTGAGGCACGTGAGCAGGCAGGGGCACGGCTGCGCCAGGCACAGGCGGCACTGGCTGCGGATGCCCAAGCTTCCCGCGCAAGCATGGGAAGTGCCATTGACGAGTTGGCCGTCCAGATCGCTACTTCCGTAGCGAAGCCCGGTGCTCCGCCCGCAAGTAAAGGAGTTCGTTCTTGATGCGCCGGATTTTAACAGCAAGAGCGGTGACACAAGGTGTATGTGCTGCTTTCATGGTGTTTGTCTTGTCATTCGGTATTGCG
>CAXSFX010000119.1:0-11872 GCA_964236655.1 uncultured Acidobacteriaceae bacterium
CGCATGATAGTGTCCCATACCAGTGGCGAAACTTGTCTGATTTCTTGGAGCCTGTTCACGATCTTTTAAGTGGTAGGACAAGGAAGGCAAGGTGGAGCATTTGCAGGCTTGTGTTGAGCTTCCGTTCGCAGTTCTTCCAGAGTCTTCTACATTTTTCAAGCCATGCGAAGGATCGCTCGACGACCCATCGCTGGGGCATGACGGTGAAGCGGTGCAGTTCGTTGCGTTTGGTGACCTGCACGGTCGCCCCGGGCTTGTGCTTGACCGCGTCGGAGAACGGCTTGCCGGAGTAACCGCCGTCGACGAGGACACCGTAGACGTGTTCAAGACGATCGGCACAGCGATGGAACGCGGCCGGCGCGCCGGCGCGGTCGCTCACCTCGGCCGTTGTGACGGCCGCCGCATGCGGCAGCCCCTGCATATCGACTGCGATGCGATGCTTGATGCCGGAAACCTTTTTGCTCGCGTCATAGCCCTTCCGGCCAGCCGTATCAGTATTCTTCACGCTCTGCGCCTCGACGATCAAGAAGCTGGTCCAGCTGTTGCGCCCTGTCCGGCGCGGTCCCCGCCAACTGATTTTTAGGGCCTGCTCCAGAACGCTTGTGCCGTCCGTACCGGGCTCAGACCACTTGGCAAAGTAGGAATGCACCGTGCGCGACTTTGGAAAGCCGTCCGGCAGCATGCGCCACTGGCAACCCGTCTTGAGCAGATACAATGTTGCGCAGAACACCTCGTACAAATCCACCGTCCGCAGCTTGGTCCGACGACGAACACCCTCCAGCAAAGGACGCACACGCTCAAACTGCTCAAGACTCACATCGCTGTGGTACACCTTTCAACCCATTTAGATAATCTCAAGCCAAACGCATCGGCTTGCTAGTCGCTAGATCGTGAACAGGCTCTTAGAAGCCTTTAGGATAGAGCAGATGAACCGCAATACGGAGCGTGAACTTTGGTGGGTTGTTACCAGGGTATGGGGGACGCCGCGCAAGGAACTCCGGCTGTATGTAGGTGTTTACCTCCTGACCGTGAATCTTGATCAGCTTCCCTAAGGCCAAGTTCAAAGGAATCGTTGCCGATCCGTGCTGCTTCCAGTTAAATATCCAATATGGGTCGGAACGAAGAAAATAGTCCTTCGGCAAAACCTTGACGATGATTGGTTCTAAGGTCATCGCATTTACACCAGGGCGTGAACGCTCGCCTGTGACCGTAATCGGATTGTCTTCGATCACACCTAGAATCAATTTCGGAATCTTTGTGTAAATAACGATTGCCGAAAGACCAACTTGCCATTGTCCCTGACCGGCAGTTCTATTCGTGGCAGTTGGCCCTACAATGACGGGCCCTAATCCCATCTTCAGTTTCGCTCCCTCATGGAACCCGGGAAAGAGGAACCCTATAAATTCAAGATCACCCACACCGGTCCTGCCGTTCGGTGTACTTAAGAGTGTAAATTCCAGGCGTCCCTGGGATGAAGGAAGCAGCCCCTTTCTCGCAAACGGAACGATCGGACGCACCAGCAGTTCATGGCCTTGGCCTGGAACCCCGTCGTACCTCAGGTAGTACCAGCTCTGAAGCTGCACCTAGGTCAACGGAACACTCGGATCGTTGGCAGATGCAGCATCGTCTCCCTTGCCACTACTTTTCGGTGCCTGTGACTGAGCAAAACCTTCTGAGGAGACCAACATGGCTTGAAAAATCCCCATAACCGCAAGAAGCGGAACAATGGAACGAAAGCTAACAAACAGAGTCGGTTTAGTCATCAATCACCTTTTTCGATATGTGGAGCGTTCCGTCATCACGCGGCAAGTACCGAAAGCTTCACCAACAACGCGTTTGTGAGTGCTATCCCTCCGCTCTGCAAGAAAGCTCCTTAGCGGAGCTTGATTGAGCCATAGGATTTCGCTTCATGAAGGCTTGCAGGTTCTGCAAGGCGCACCCGGCTTTGCTAGGCATTTTCACAGGTGCCGACCGCAGAAGTAGCGTAAGCGTGTGATCTTCCCCTCTAGCGCATGGGCGATGCCGGCTTGACGATGAGTGGATGGAAGGTCCTGAAGTGTTGGCACGGCAGGTACGGAAGCGACGTTCTGTGGCTGAGAAGCGGCTGATTGTGGAGCAGGCGTTGGCTCCGGGCGCAAGCGTTGCGCGGGTGGCTCGCGCGTATGGGCTGAACGCGAACGTAGTGTTTCACTGGCGTAGCTTGTATCGCGAGGGCAAGCTTGCATGCGAGACGGCTCAAGCGATGAAGCTGTTGCCAGTCAGCATAGCGGAGCGCGAGGTAGCGGAACGGCTGCCGGAAGAGTTGGTCACTCCGAGCCGCGGTTCGATCCACATCGAGCTCCCAGGCAAGGTACGGATCAGCGTCGAAGGCCACGCCGATCCCGCTGCGATCCGTGCCGTGCTTGAGGGTTTGCGAAGGTGATCGACTTTCTCGTGAAGCATCAGGGCGCGGGCACGCGGATCTGGATCGCCGCAGGGGTGACGGACATGCGTCGCGGCTTTCAAGGCCTTGCGGCCCAGGTGCAGACCGCGCTTGAGCAGCAGCCCTACTCCGGTCACATCTTCATCTTTCGCGGGCGGCGCGGCGACATGGTGAAGCTGCTCTGGTTCGACGGCGATGGACTCTGTCTGTTCCAGAAGCGGCTCGAACGTGGACGTTTTGTGTGGCCCCAAGCGTCGAGCGGTACGGTCTCTCTGAGCCGCGCTCAGTTGTCGATGTTGCTCGAAGGGATCGACTGGAGAACGCCTCTTCGCACCGCCGAACGGGTGATGAGTGTTTAAGGTTTCATGCAGTATTCATGCGGGTTTTCTTCTGCTAAGCGGGACTTGATTGTGGCATACTTCGCCTATGCCCGCAGCCTTGATCGCCGCTCTCGACGACCTCGATCCCGAGGCGATGAGGGCCTTGATCAGGACACAGCATGAACAGCTTTCCTCGCGTGCCACGGAGATCGCTCATCTCAAGCTGCTGCTCGCGAAGCTGCAGCGGATGCTGTTCGGCACTAGGAGCGAGAAGCTCGTTCGGCAGGTGGCGCAGCTGGAGCTTCAGCTCGAAGAGCTGGAGACATCGCGTGGCGAAGAGGAAGTATCCGCGCACCTGCCGCTCCCGATGGAGACGCAGCAGGAACCGAAGCAGTCTTCCCGTCGCACGCTGCCGGACCATCTGCCGCGTGAGGTCGAGACGCATCGTCCTGAGACAAGCTGCTGCCCTGGTTGTGGAGGCACGCTGCGCGAGTTTGGTGAAGATATCTCTGAGGTTCTCGAGTATGTGTCTGAGAGCTTCAAGGTCATCCGTCACGTGCGGCCGAAGTTCAGCTGTGGTCGCTGTGAGACGGTAGTCGAAGCGCCTGCGCCTTCGCGGCCGATTCCGCGTTCCTATGCCGGACCCGGTCTGCTCGCGCATGTGCTGGTTGCGAAGTACTGCGATCACACGCCGCTCAACCGCCAGTCCGAGATCTATGCCCGCGACGGGGTCGATCTCGATCGCTCTACCCTCGCCGGCTGGGTAGGTTCTAAACACGGAAGAATGCCCGGAACTCGGACAGGACGGCGTCGGGGTGTTCTTCTTGCAGAAGATGGCCGTACGGGAGGGGGCTTTCCAGTAATAGTATTGATGCACTCACGGTGCCGCGTCTCAAGGGGTCACTACACCAAACGTCAAAAGTCGTATGTTAAGGAAATTTGTCGAGCATTGCCGGCGTGTACCGGCGCATCTGCGGAAACCCATATGAGATGAGGCCGAGAAAGTCGAAGTCTTCGGGTTGCGCCAATTGCTCCGCTTCGAAGACCGTCCGAGCGAAATCAACCCACGAAATGATCTTCTCGATCGCTGCAAAAGGATCAGCTCCATCTTTTTTAGATGTAAGGTCTCGGCATTTTGTGGTGCACACTGTTTAAGGAATGAGCAGGAGGCACTATGGGCCAGGTTTACACGGCAGCCCCACTACGACAGAGGCGGTCCGTCGAGCGATACAAGGGAGCCAAGAAAGCCTAAGAGCGCTGGCGCGGCACTATGGAGTGAACCAGAAGACGGTTGCCAAGTGGAAACGGCGCGAGCATGTGCAGAATCGGAAGACCGGCCCGAAGCATCCTCGCTCGACCGTTCTCTCGCTTGACCAGGAAGCTATCATCGTGGCATTTCGCAGGCACACGCTGCTGCCGCTTGATGACTGCCTGTACGCGCTCCAGGCTACGATCCCCGAGCTGCGCCGCTCCTCATTGCACCGGTGCCTGGAGCGCCACGGTATCAGCCGCCTGCCCGAAGTGGAAGGGAACAAGCCGGTGAAGGAGAAGTTCCGCAGCTACCCGATCGGCTTCTTCCATCTCGATATCGCCGAATTACGCAGCGCCGAAGGCAAACTCTACCTGTTCGTGGCCATCGACCGCACGTCCAAGTTCGCCTTCGTGCAGCTCACGGATCGGGCTGACATGGCCGCCGCTTCCTCGTTCCTCGAGGCGCTGATCGAGGCGGTGCCATACCGCATCCATACCGTGCTTACCGACAACGGAATCCAGTTCGCCGACCTGCCGAAGAACCGTAAAGGACCCACGGGGAAGGTTCCGCGGCCACCCTTTCGACCGCGTCTGCTATCGCCACGGCATCGAACACCGCCTGACAAAACCGAATCACCCCTGGACTAACGGTCAAGTCGAGCGCATGAACCGCACCATTAAGGACGCCACAGTTAGCCGCTACCACTACGATACCCACGAGCAGATGCGAACACACCTCGATGACTTCATCGCGGCTTACAACTTCGCCCGTAGGCTCAAAACCCTCAAAGGTCTCACTCCCTACGAGTTCCTATGCAAAATCTTCCTTGCCGAACCCGAAAGATTTAGACTCAACCTAATCCACCAAATGCCGGGACCTTACACCTAGGCTGTCAAGAAGAGTGCAATCCAAGTGGAAGTATCGACGGCAAATGCGGCTACGATGCTCGCATGCCGTTTTATGCGCACACAAGAAAAACAGATGACTCAGGCGAGTGGCAGCGGCTGGAAGATCATCTCTCTGCCATGTCCAGAATGGCCGAGGCGTTCGCTCCAGATTGTGAAGCAAATTGAGCTGCCTTAGCCGAAGCATCCCTTATAGTGCGTGACCTACAAGATGCCGTTGCATCACTACCAGCGCATGAAGCAGGCTGTGAAGACCTGGAACCTTACCTACTACGATTTACTCTGGCTCATCATGCTGCGCATGACTATCGCCATTGAACATTTTGCCTGTTTCAACTTCAGAGTGCAGCGGAATCTCACGCGTACCCGCATCGGCAATTCTTTAATCCGGTTTTGCTATGAGCATCAATGTTACTGTCAGTGGCCAAGCTGCGATCGCGCAATGGTGACCCTCTGAATCTGGTTGCGCCATGCTGTCAAATATGCCCGATAATCAAAAGTGACCCAGAAATTTCTTAAAAGCTTTGGCAAGCCGCGTATTATCCTGCTCGGAGCGGGCAGCTACGCGAAGATGGTTTGATGACAGGCCTTCAAACGTGTCGCAGGCACGGACAACTATGTGTTCATGTTGAATCAACGTGTCGCGCAGGGCAGTTGCCTGCATGTGTGCGGGTAGCCGAAGCAGAAGGAAGTTGGCTGCGGACGGGTACACAACAAGTCCTTGTAATTCCAATTGCTGCTGCAGAAGGGTACGCCGGGTTACGTTCTGGTGTCGCGACTGCTCGGCGTAGGTGTGGTCGGCAAAAGCCGCACACACGGCGAGCGCCGCCAAAGTAGTGATTGGCCAGGGTGGCAGGGAGTGCGCGATCTCGCCGGTTCGGGTCGCATGGCTGACAGCATAGGCTACGCGCAGACCGGGCATAGCGAAGAATTTAGTGACGGAGCGGAACAGGATGAGGTTCGGCAGTGCTGGGGCATGCTCAATAAGCGACTCTGCCGGTGTGTAGTCGATAAAAGCTTCGTCAAGCAGGACGGTGATGCCGTGGACTGCGGCTTCTCGCGTAAATGCAAGCAAATCTACTGCCGAGGAGAGAGCGCCGGAAGGATTTTGAGGGTTGGCAAGCAGAATCGCGTCACAGGCGGGAGCGCCGGGGGCAAGCATCGTCGCTAGCATGGTCGCCGGATGATAGCGGAACCCTAAGGGCTCAAGCGGGTATGCAGCAACAGCCACGCCAGCTTGCTCAAGCGATTGCCGATACTCGCTGAATGCAGGAACGGGAAGCAGGCAGCGGCGAACCCTGCTTGCAGCCAGGGCTGCTCGCAGCAAAGGCACAAACCCGTTTGCGACAGAGATGCAGTCTGCAGGGATCGCTGCGAAGTCTGCGATGGCCTGTTTCAGTACGGTCTGTTCCAGATCCGGGTACACGCTAAGCGTGGCTGGGTCGCTCAAGGCTCCTTGGAGTGCAGAGAGCACGGAGGCTGGCGGGCCATCGGGGTTGATGCTGGCGCTGAAGTCGGTGAGCCGGTCGGTGGGGATGCCGAGTTGCTGAGCAATGGTTCGGAGCTGGCCGCCATGGGCGGGTAGCGTGGGGGTGCTTGCAACGCAATTTGGGGGCACTGTCACCGAGCTCCTCCAGTAGACCGGCGCAAGTTTGGGACAAATCCAAGAGCAGTGAGAAACCCCAGTAACGAAACTGCTGAAATTACTGACACTATGGAAGCTAGGCGCAGCGCACGCGCTGCATGCGCTGCCGATGGTTGCTGGAACTCCGCGCCTAGAAGCGGCGTTTCGACCAGCTCTCCCCTATATGTGCTGGCACCCCCGAGCCGTACTGTAAGCGCGCCAGCCATTGCTGCCTCAGACCGGCCGGCGTTGGGACTTCTATGGTGGGCTCCATCACGAAGCCAGATACGTGCTGATGCCGCCATGCGAGCGGGACTGCCAGCGGCAGCGGTAATCACGAGCGCGGTGAGGCGCGCAGGGAGATAGTTGGTGACATCGTCGAGCCGTGCGGCGACTCTACCAAAGTAGAGATACCGTTCGTCGGTGTGACCGATCATGGAGTCGAGTGTGCTGACGGCCTTGAAAGCCATTCCTAAAGGAACACCGCCCAGCGCCAGGTAGAACAGAGGTGCGACCACGCCATCGCAGGAGCTTTCGGCCAAGGTCTCGATAAGCGCCCGGCTGATGCCTGCCTCATTCAGCAGGAGCGTGTCGCGGCCGACAATACGGGCGAGTTTTTCCCGGGCCAAGGGTAAATCGTCGTTTTCAAGGGCCCGCAGAACGGCTGAAGCTTCATTGTGGAGACTGCGTGAAGCAAGGCATGTCCAGGCAAGCAGGATCTCTGCAGCACCGCCCACGACAGGACCGCGACGACGTGCGAGAGTCAGGATTGTGCGGGTAACCGCGTATGTGGCCGCAACCAGCGTGACGCTCAGCGCGCCGCCTGTGACCAGCTTGCGGGTATCGCTGTCGGTGGGTCTACATAGAAGGCGCTCGCCGCCGGTAATGGTAGCGCCCATCAGGCGTACAGGATGCGGCAGCCACTCCGGATCACCGGCGATCCAGTCCAGCAGCCAGGCTGAAGCGAGTACGGAGCGGCGGATCATAGGCGTGCAGCCGCACTGAACCGGTTGGTGTGCGAGGCTCGAAAATCCGGCCAATCTAGGCCGACCCAACGGAAGATTTCCTGGAGGTCGAGATGGTTCCGCACCGCTTCGGCGAGCCGGTCCAGCGATTGCTCGCGTACCTGCTGCCACTGACTTAAGGCATGAGGCGGAGAAAGGCGATGAAAGCTGCGTGCCGAACGGAGGAAGAGATGGCGAAAAGCGTCATCGTCGAAGATGCCATGCAGATACGTGCCGAAGATGCGCGTGTCGGGACTCAGGCAGCCGTCTGCTCTCCCCGGCGGCAAATCGCCTGATGAAGACAGAGCCGCGAAGGGTTGGTTCCCTCCGTGATAGATCGTCTCGCCGATATGAATTTCGTAGCCGGCGACACGCGTCTGTGCTGCCGGTTGCGCAAAGAGTGAGGTGCCCAGGGTATAGCCGGTCGCCGGAACGGTGGCCTTGCGCGGGTGCATGACCGTGCTGAAGGCAAGCAGGCCCAGGCCGGGGATGGTGCCTCGATGCTCAACGCCATCCGGGTCTGCGATGGTTTGGCCAAGCATCTGCATACCGCCGCAGATGCCCACCACAAGGCCGTGCGCGGCATGCGCGGTTACGGCTTTGTCCAGGATGAGGCCGCGCATCCAGAGCAGGTCGTCGCCGGTCTGCTTGCTGCCAGGGAGCAGGATGAGATCGGCACCGGCTAGGCCCTGCGCGGTACGGCAGAGATGCAGGTCCACCGAGGGCTCAGAGCGCAGCGCATCCAGATCGGTGAAATTAGACAACGAGGGAAAGGCAAGAGCGGCAATGCGCAGGGGGCGGCTCGTGTTTCCGGCGTCTTGCGATGGCCAGCCTGTCTCTGACATCGGGGGCAGTCCAAGGCTGTCTTCCTCGTCGAGTGCGAGCGCCGGCAGGTAAGGCACCACACCGAGGCAGGGCTTGCCAAGCCGCTCTTCCATCATGCGCAGCCCGGGCGATAGCAGCGCGAGATCGCCGCGAAACTTGTTGACCGCGAAACCTGCAATGCGGGCGCGCTCATGCGGGTCGAGCAGTTCCACGGTGCCGAGCAGCGAGGCGAACACGCCGCCGCGGTCGATGTCGCCGACAAGCAGGCACTTGGCATCGGCCATCTCGGCGATGCGCATGTTGACGATGTCGTGTTGCTTAAGGTTGATTTCGGCAGGCGATCCCGCTCCTTCCAGCACAAGGACCTGGTGACGGGCGGCAAGGTACTCATAACTCTCATGCACGACCGGCATCAGCTCTTCAACGCGACGCTGATGATAATCGGCAGCTGAAATCTGGCCCCAGATGCGGCCCCGCACCACGACCTGCGACGACTGTTCGCCACTGGGCTTGATGAGAATGGGATTCATATGGACCGAGGCGGCGATACCGGCGGCTTCAGCCTGGAGTGCCTGCGCGCGGCCAATTTCATGGCCCTCAGGTGTTGCCGCCGAGTTGAGCGACATATTCTGCGATTTGAAGGGTGCCACCGAGACACCGAACTGCGCAAAGATGCGGCAAAGCGCAGTCGTGATCAGCGATTTGCCGACATGCGAGCCGGTGCCGAGGACCATGATGGCCCGAGCTTTGCCGGCTTTAGAGAGGTTCTCACGGGCAATCACCGGGCATCCTCCCCGGGGTTCCAGTCCGCATCGTAGCGATCCAGCGCCAGGACGCTGCGAAGCGGCATGCGACCCTGCCATCCAGCGCGTTCCAAATCCGGCTCACTTGAGAAAGCCTCGACAAAACCGAGGCAGAGGTACGCGACCGGCTGCATGTCCGCAGGGATGGCAAGTACGGCGCGAAGCTTTTCGGGTTCGAGAATGCTGACCCATCCAACCCCGACACCCTCAGCGCGAGCGGCAAGCCACAGGTTCTGGATGGCGCAAATAACGGAGTAGAGCGCGGTCTCCGGCATGGTCCGGCGGCCTAGGCCGTGGCCGCGCTCACACGCTGGATTGAAAACTACGCAGAGATTTTGCGGGGCTTCGAGGATGCCTTCAAGTTTGAGCTCTGCGTACCGTTCACGCTGCGCGTCAGGGTAGCTTGCCGCGGCTGCGCTGTTGCTCTCCACAAAGAGGTTGTGCACAGCTGTACGTATCCCTAAGTCGCGAATTAGCATGAAGCGCCACGGCTGCATGAACCCCACCGAAGGCGCATAGTGAGCGGCTGAGAGAATCCGCTCCAGCAGCTCGTCGGACATAGGCGTGGGCAGGTAGCCGCGGCGCACATCCCGCCGCTCGTGGATGGCGCGGTAAACGGCATCACGGTCCCCCTGCGAAAAAGCCGCCGCAGGCTCGTTTACCACGCCCGCGACCACTTCGGACCGGCCTTGCTGTCGTCGCGCAGGCGGGCATCAATGCCGGCATTATGCTCGATGAGCCGGCCGAAGAGCCAGAGCAGGTCGGAGAGCCGGTTGAGGTAAGCGAGCACCTCGGGCGCGACGTGCTCCCCTGCCTCGGCAAAGCGAACGGCAAGCCGTTCCGCACGTCGGCACACGGTACGGCCCATCTCGTAGGCGGCTGACTCGCGATGGGCACCGGGTAGTGACCAGTCGGAGAGGATGCCTTCTACCGCTTCGATCTTGTACACGAGTTCCGTAAGGAAGCCGACATCTTCGGACGAAATCACCGGCGGTGCCTTCTTGCTTTGCGGAGGCGTTGCAAGCGCCGAGCCGACGCGAAAGAGGGTACGCTGGATAGTCTCGGTCCAGCCGGCAATCTCGGGGTTGGAACATATACTGCGCGCAAAGCCGAGAAAGGTATTGAGTTCATCAATGGAGCCATAAGTCTCGACGCGAAGGTCGGCCTTCGAAATGCGGATGCCGCCGGCAAGACCGGTCTCGCCGCCGTCTCCTCGTTTGGTTGCGATACTCATATGCTGTCTCTCCTTGTGTCGGGTTCCATTTCAAATGCTTCTTCTATCCGGATGTGAATGGTTTTGTAGCGTTTGCGGCGGCTGTAGGTAATGGTGAGCTCATCCCGCAGAAAATCTGTTATCCGGGGCGGGTGAGTGGAAAAGAGAACGTCTTCGGGGAAGAACTGGGATTTCGTCGCGCCCACTTCTTCCATGGAGCGAGCATGGATAACGACGGCGATCATCGTGGAAACTCCGGCCCGAAGCAGGTGGAAAGCTCGATGGTAGCCGTCGCGGAGAAACCAGCGATTGCGGAACTCCGCTACTTCAAAAAACGGGCTGCCGCCGTACAGAGAAAGCGATAGGCTTTCTCCTCCTGAAGTCGAATCGACAAGAACACACACATCCGGGTTGCCGGTCCTGAGTACGATGTCTGTCTGCATGGAGGCGTTCTCGCTACAGACACCTTGCCTGCGTACCGTCGTAGTGTGTCCGGTGCCCCGGGGCTGGCCAGCGGCAAGCGCCAGCAGAGCATTCCAGTTTCCCTCTTGCGGGGGATGGATAGGAGGGAAGGGTGGGCCGTTAGGGTCGAGCAAGAGTCGCCGCTGAAAAGCAAGCAGGCGGCGCAGGTCGACCACACCGAGGCTCCAGTCCAGCCCATGAAACGCATGCTGAAGATCTTCGCTCAGGATGGAAGCCAGGAGAGGCGCAAGCCGGTTCGTCTCGGCTCCAAGAAGTGCTGACTCGGGACAGAACGGTGGTTTCGTTTTCAGGAAGCGCTCTCCCCGAATCTGAGCGGTGGCTAGCACGCCGGGCGTGAGGGCGGCATCGCGAGAAGGAGAGTCGTCAAGTTTCCACGCGATGAGCTCGCGCACCTCAATATTATCCCGACTACGCTCATGGGCATCGGAAGCATTTGTCATGACACTTGCCTCCTTGCATCGCATAGTGCGGGAGCCGGGTAGCGCACAAGGGAGCAGAAGCCCTTCGACTGCTCCCACGCCTGCTCGGGCGTTGCGCCGCACAGGTCCTGAAGAATGACACGTAGAACACCGGCGTGAGTCACCACCACAACCTGCTGTACGGGGTCTGTCGGAAGGGCGGCAACAGCCTTCAGAACGCGCTGCCTGAAGTTTGTGAAGCACTCACCGCCGGGCGCAGGCAAGGTTGGGAAGCTGCTGACCCAAAGCTTCGCGAAAGCGGGGTCGAGCTGTTCAATTTCATTCCAGCGAAGCCCCTCCCAAAGCCCGAAGTCAATCTCACGCAAGGTTGGACGCAGACGGCAGATTAAGCCGCGAGGTTCGGCAATTGCCTGGGCCGTGGCGCTGGCGCGTCGCAGGTCACTTGTGTACACCTCGTCGATTAGTGTGTGTGCGAGCTCGCTTACCAGGGCGGCGACTTGCGCGTAGCCTTGCGCATTGAGCTCAGGGTCAGTGTGGCCGCAGAAGGTTCCCGCAAGGTCGGTTTCCGCGTGGCGGATAAACAGGATTTGGCTCACCGGGTC
>CAXSFX010000120.1:0-11532 GCA_964236655.1 uncultured Acidobacteriaceae bacterium
CTGCATCGTGGTGTGGCCCTCTCGTGAAACTCGCCAGCACCACCGTACATACAATCGCACTCGCCCGTGAGGAAGCCGCAAAGCCAGCCGACAAGGTCGTCAGGCTAATTTCATAAAACGCACTCTCGACGTCGCAACAGGATGCCAGTGATTTTTGAAAACACCATCGTTCCGCGAAGCTCACAGCGTTGTGTCATGCAACCTCATATTACCGCAAGCAGGAAAATGCACTCAAATGCTGGGTAATTTTGGTCAACTTGTGGTTGCCCGATATGTGAAATTGAGACGTTCTTCGTTTGTTGCAACGAGGCAAATATCGTAAGTATGAAGTGTCGTAAGCTGGATTTTGTGATCGCGAGTTGACAGATCATGGCCGGCCGCAAAGGATACCGCGCGACTCGGCACAAAAAGCGCGCAGATGGACGCGCCGGTCGTTCCGGGTCAGACTGTTCGCCTGAATCGAGAGAGGACGCCGCTAGACCGCTGAAACCACGGGCCTAGAAATGGAAAAGCCGCCCCGGCAAGGGCGGCTGTTCCGAGAAATCAGATAGGGAGCTGTCGCGGCTCTGGTCACGAAGGTAGAGGGGGCAATTTTTGCCGTCAAGACCTTTGACGCCACCTGTTTGCCTTCTCCGAAGGGTTCCGTCCCAACCCAGGACGAGAGACATGCAGACCGCCCAAGCGTCGCCAGGAAAGCGACGGTCTTCGCCTATCACCAGAGCCATCCAGCTCCCGCCGCCGCCCTCGCAAAAGCTCACGCCCGCCCAGATCGGCGCCGTGATGAAGCGGGCGCGCAAGCTCGGCCGTCAGGACGTGCTGACGCCCCACGATCACCGGCTGCTCGACGCGCTGCTGTTCCAGTGCCGTAGCCCAAGCACGGGCGCCGTGGTGGTGAGCTACAGCGCCTTGCAGCGCATCACCGGCATGGCCCGCGCCACGATCGCCAAAGGCATCGCACGGCTCACGAGCTGCGGCTTGCTGGGAAAGATCAAGCGCCGCCTGCGCGTGGCATGGCACCAGGGCGGCAGCGCCAGCCTGCAAGCGACGAGCGCCTATCGCTTTAATCCGCCCGCTGCCGACACAGAGTTCGCGCCACAGACGGTAGATCAGAAGCTAGAGTTTTCGTTCTCTTGTCAGTCAATTAGCATCGAAGTGCAGGAAGCGCGTGCCAGTTTGGCCGCGGTTCGAGCGCAGCGCCACGCACAGCGCGAGGCCGAAAGGCTGGAGAAAGTCGCAGCGACGCACCGGGCTGGGCGGTTCATCACGGGCTGACAGAAGCGAGCAAGGTTGGGCATGTCCCCAAGCGGGGCCGGGCTCTATTCCGCCAAGCGGCGGAACGGAGCCACGCGAAGCCGCGTGTCTCCGCCCTTCGGGTAACGATCCCTCATGCTTCATTTCCCACACTACGACCGAGCTTACCCCTGTGGACTTGTGGACAGTCGCTAAGCAGCGACCGGCAGATGCCCATGGACAATGCGCGCCAAGCTGGCGCGCAGCGGCTTCGCCTTTGCCCACAGGCATCCGCCTCTGACCACAACCCCACAGGGGCCGCATCATCAACAAAAGGTATTTAGATGCTTTCAGGAAGGAAGATGGGCAGGAGGGAGAAGGGGAAGGCTCCGCACTGTGTGGAGGTTCGAGCCAAGTTCTCCGTCAGCTCGCCAGCCGATCGCCCTCGTCGTCACTCTCGGAGGCAAGGGTAATACCGAAGTAGTGGCGCACCGAACGGCTCGCCATGATCGCGCGCACGAGCACCTGCACCGGGCCAGGAATGTCGCGCTCGGCGCTTTCCCAACGCCGGACAGTGCGCCCGCTTTCGACCTGAACCAGCCGGGCGAACCGATCCGCGCTCAGGCTCATGTCGAGCCGAGCTGTCTTCAGTTCGCCCGATGTCATCTGCGCCAGGTCGGCGGACAGGGAAAGATCAGCGGGGGTCATCCCCCCATTTTCCAGCGAGCAAGGGTGAACATCGCCGCCATGAGTGCCGCGCCTGCCGTGAAGGCAACCGTCATGGCAGACAGCATGAACTGCCAGGGCAGGAACGCTCGTTGCGAGAGCTTGAGCTGACTATCGACCTGCAAGTTGACGATCTTGAGCAGCTTTTCGTGCAGGTCGAGGTCAATCGTGTAGCGAGCATCGCTCATGGAGGTGCATCCGGCTTGCTGGACACCATTGCCCGGCACCTCAAACATAGGGCCAATGGCCCGCTTAGTCAAGCTATAACCTTTGCACCCGTAAAGATCGGCGGGTTTGGAAAGTGGCCCGGAGAGCGCCAACCCTCCGGGCCGCCGCGTCGACAGGAACACGGCCGACACGGGTAGAGCCTCCAATCTAGGGAGAGAGAAGGCGATGCACCACAAGGAACAGCCTAATGCAGCGCACGTAAAATCTTTTAAATGCCGCCTTTAAAGGTCTTTACATCCCGTCTGTTCCTTAGTATTCTTCTTCTTGTCAGGGCAGACGAACTGACCGGCCAGAAGTAGCGCCAACTGCTTCGGTTGTGTGGGATAGTCAAGGAACATAACAATGACCTACGAAGCCAAACACGACATCTACCAGACCATTACCGACAAGGTTATTGCTGACCTTGATCGCGGCGTGCGCCCCTGGCACCGCCCCTGGACGGGTGGCAAGGCCACCAACAGCCGCCCGCTCCGCGCGAACGGCATCCCATACCAGGGCATCAACGTGGTGCTGCTCTGGATCGAGGCTTCCGTGAAGGGCTACGCCTCGCCCACATGGATGACCTTCAAGCAGGCCCAGGCAGCCGGCGCCTGCGTTCGCAAAGGCGAAAAGGGTTCCATGGTGGTGTACGCCAACGCCATCACCAAGACCGAGACGGACGCCACCACGGGCGAGGACAGCGAGCGCCGCATCCCTTTCCTGAAATCCTACACCGTGTTCAATGTGGCGCAGATCGACGGCTTGCCCGTCACCCCGGCCGAGCCCGAGCCTGCCGACCGACTGACCGACGCCGACCGCATCGAGGCGGCGGATGCGTTCTTTGCCAAGGTCGGGGCCGAGCTGCGCCACGGCGGAACCCGCGCCTTCTACGCACCTGCCCTGGACGCGATCACCCTGCCGCCCTTCGCTGCCTTCGAGAGCCCGGCATCGTACTACTCGGTGCTTGGCCATGAGCACATCCACTGGACGGGCCACAGCCGCCGCCTGGACCGGCTGGAGAAGGCATCGAAGGTGTCGGAGCCCTACGCCCGCGAGGAGCTGGTTGCCGAGCTTGGCGCCGCCTTCCTGTGCGCTGACCTCGGCATTTCCGACGAGCCGCGCGAGGATCACGCTTCCTACCTGGCGACCTGGTTGAAGGTGCTTCGCGAGGACAAGCGGGCGATCGTGACCGCAGCATCCGCCGCGCAGCGGGCCGCCAACTTCCTCCATGAGAAGGCGGGCACTCTGCCCCAGGCCGAAGAAGCCGCCGCCTAGAAGCCAGGGCCTCCGGTGTGAGCCGGAGGCCCTAACCTTTTAACCAGATCAACGGAGTGTCACCGATGAAGAGGCTGACAGCGGCGGAATTTGAGGCCCTACGCCCGCACCTTGGCCGATTGACGATGGACTCGGTCGAGATGGCCCGGCTGGTACTGGTGGACGGGATAAGGCAGTCCGAGGCCGCTACGCGCTACGGCATGAGCCGACAGCGCATCCACGGGATCATCGTACGTTTCGCAGCGGCGTCGCAGGCAGTGCCGACAAGCTGGCGCAGGGTGGAAGTGTGGTTGCCGCCCGAGCTGGCCGACCAGGTGGAGGCTATGGCCGAGAAGGCACGGACGGAAAGGAAGCAGCCAGCACATCAAGGCAGAACCCGGCCCGCAGGCGCCTAGCTCATGCTGCTCTGCCCAGCCTCAACCTCCTCACTGTGGGGAGGCTGAGAAGCGGACTTTATGTAATTAGGACATTATATAACCCTTGACGTATATATCCTTGAGAGTATAATAAGGCTATGCAAGCGACACTGATCCTGCGGCAGACCAGGAGCTTCAAGGACGGCGCGGCTTCGCACATCGTGGTATGGCTGGTGCCCGACCCGGTCCCCCCTTCCGGCCACTCCTTCAAGTACCGCCTGGTCTATGTCGTGGAGGGCGTGCGCGTGATCGGCTTCGACAACGAGCGGGGCAAAGGCGATCATCGGCACCTTCACGACGTCGAAACAGCCTATGCCTTCACCAGCATTGCCGCACTCCTTGAGGACTTCACCGCGCTTGTCGCTGAGGAAAGGAAGGACTGACCATGGCCAGCAGAATCGCATTCCGCATCGGTGTCAGTCAGGAACAGGTGAACCGCGAGATCGTGGCGGAGTGCGAGGCAGCGGTTGCGGCCGTAGCACGTGGTGAGACTATCGAGGCGACGCACAGCATCCACTTCGAGACATGGGCGGACTTCTTTAAGAAGATCACGCCTAACCGCATCGCCATCCTTGAGCATGTCGAGGAGCACGAGAGCGTGGCCAGCATGTATGCACTGGCAAAGGCACTGGATCGCAGCTACCCGGCCGTCCACGCCGATGTCGTCGCACTGGTCGAGCTAGGGTTGCTGCACCGGGAGGGGAACACGCTCCGGAGCTTCGCTCCCCTTGCCGACGCGGAGATGATTGCGGCCTGAGCAAAGTTCAGGCGCCAGCCTCCCCACTGTGGGGAGGCTGGCAGGTGCGAACATGAGGGAGACTGCCTTGTCGATTGTCGAGCAGTACCGCGCTGAGCTACGCGCCCGGTCCTATACGCGCGTTGATGATGCAACGCTCACCGAGCTGCGGCAGCGCACGGCAGAAGGCCACCACAGCAATGCCATCGAGGGCATTCATCCAACCTCGGAACTTATGGCGTTGTTCGCCATGTTCCTTGATGAGCGTGCCCCTCCAGATGTGTCCGGTCCTTACGTGCATCGCTACATCATGGAACGCATCATACCCGCAGCCCGAGCGCCAGCGATGAAAGAAGCCGTGTAGGCAAGCACGGAGTGCCACCACGCCCGGCAGATGACCCCTACGTCTATCCAGGGACCTTCACCCTTAAGAACCGTTTCGGGCTTCAAGATCCGGATTCACTGCGCCTGATCGAGTATGCAGCCACGCTGAGGCGTGGGCTGGACGCGCCTTCATTCCCGCTGACGCCAGAGGGGTTCAAGGCGACGCACAAGCACCTGTTTCAGGACGTGTTCCCTTGGGCGGGCCAAGTCCGCACCGTGGAACTCACCCACCCCCGGAATGCAGGACCATTTGCCTTCGCCCACTTGGTCGAGGGCGCCCTGTCCAAGCAGTTTCGCGACCTGGTGGCAGGTGACGGCGTGGCCGGGCTCGACGCCGCCACGTTCGCGGTCAAGGCGGCGCACCATGTTGGCGAGCTGAATGCAATCCACGCCTTTCGGGAGGGCAACGGCCGGACGATGCGCCTGCACCTCCAGCAGCTCGCAACCAAAGCTGGACACCAGCTCGACGCCACAAGATTACCGGTGAAGGCATGGAACGAAGCCTCGAATGTCAGCTTCCACAAGGGCGACAACGGGCCTTTGGCGGCGGTGATCCTGCAAGGCATGAGCCCGCCCAGAGGTTTGACGGCCGAGGTGGCGCAGGCCATGGCCACACTCTCGCCGGACGGGCGGCTTGTGTACGAGGCGCTTGCCGAGAAGATTGGGCGGCAGATGACCAAGCTGGACGCTGATGGAAAGGCGGAGATGAGGGCACAGGTTGCACGTGGATTGATCGCAAAGGAGGCCCAGGAAGGCCCTGTGAAGCTGACGGCGGAGCAGCGTCAGCTTGCAGGAGCGCCGGAGGTCAAGACCCAGCCACAGCCCGAGCGGATCGAGGGTGTTACTCCGCCCCGACCTCCCCCCTCGCGAAAGCGGTGATGATCGCGGCTTGAGTAAGGCGTCAGAGGGCAACCTCCCCACAGTGGGGAGGCAGAGGCTTCAGACGGGGCAGGCCAAGGCTTCAGACTGACCAGCGCGGAAGTCTTTGAACTGCTTTCCGGTGATAGTCCGTTCTTGCCGACGCGGAAATGATCGCGGCTTAGGCAAAATTCAGGCGACAGCCTCCCTACTGTGGGGAGGCTGTCAGGTAGATGTTTTAGATACGTTCATAGAAGTCTATAGAATACTCATAGGAATTGCGAGAGAGAGCCTCTATATCGAACTCGTGAGAGACTATTTGCCCTCCTACAGCGGTTACAGGAGTTAGCATGAACACGGTATCGTTGAGGACCTCACCAAACACGAAGGCATGGTCTGCAACATCATCATCCTTACCGGAGCGCCTTTTAAGATAAGCGCCTACGTCTCCTGCAATCTTGTTAAAAGCAACTGTCTTTAGATCATCTTTGCTCTTACCTCGATGAGGGTTAGACACCAGTTTTGCATCTGAAAGACAATTCTCCATTTTTGTAAGTAGAGATTCTATGGTGTCCTTACCAAAGTAAACGGTCACTTTTGTCATGTTCATCAACCCCTCTGTTCAAAGATATAGCCTCACTTTGCACAGCTTGTTGCAAGTGGGGGTAGTTCGCCATAGCGACCCCCTGGAAAATAGCCGTAAAGAGTTGAGGGAGCTACCATTATCCGTCTTGCGATCTCCGCAAATGACGTGCTGCCCTCCGTTAACAATGCCCTGGCTAAAGCCAAGTCTTCCTTTCCGAGCTTGCGTGGGCGCCCACCTTTTCTCCCTCGCGCCCGAGCTGCGGCCAGGCCGATTGCCGTCCGATCGCGGATCACGTCGCGCTCGAACTCAGCCAGAGCCGCGAACAGGTGGAACGTCAGCCGGCCCGTGGCCGTACTGGTGTCGATCGCGTCGTGCAGCGAGCGCAACTCGATCTCCCTGGTGTGCAGATCGGCCGCTGTGTCCACGAGCTGGCGTACGGAGCGAGCCAGGCGATCTAGGCGCCACACCACGAGCACGTCGCCCTTGCGCATGTAGTCGAGTGCCCGGAGCAGCTCCGGCCTGTTGCGCTGCGCGCCAGAGGCGGTTTCGTTGAACACCCGCTCGCAGCCGGCCGCCTTGAGGGCGTCGAGCTGAGAGGCGGCGCTTTGTTCGGCCGTGGAGACGCGGGCATAGCCGACGAGTTGGGACATGGAACCTTCGGACCCTCGGAAACTCAACCGGCCCCAAGTATATCCGATGGTGTGGTTTCCGATAGAGTTTCCGGTCAGCTTTGCGGGCTTGATCATCGCGGGAAAGCGCCTTGCCACGAACCGTCGGTAAACGGTCGTTTTCCGTTGTACAAAGAGCTAGTGGATGCACTCCAGCCTAGACTGCTATAAACCAGATGCTCTAAATTGTTCCTGCTGATAAGGCCACTTATGATCCCGCCAGATAGCTCGCGTAAATACATACCGTTAAATTCCGTTTTGAGAGAAGGGGAAAACTTTCCCCGTTATCTTAGTGTGACTATGGGAATACCTAGTAAAACGAGGGACCAACCTGGAATACTGGTAAGAGATCTTCCGGATGTCACACCAGAATGCATTCCGGGCTACGTGAATATAGACGAGCATATAATGAAGGATGATCCCCAGCTAAGATTTTTAGAGGCAGAAAAGTGTATATATTGTGGATCGACCACCTACAAAGATAATGAGGGTAGTTTAACTGACGAACATGTTGTTCCTAAAGGACTAGGTGGCAATATTGTAATCGGGACTGCTAGTTGCTATAATTGTCAAACTATCATCAACCATTATGAGGGTCGTTTGCTGAGAGTTATGTTGTGGAATGTAAGAATAAAGTTAAAGCTAAGAAACAACAAGAGAAATCCTCAGAAAGCTATATCTGTTATATCTGCCATAATAGACGGAAAATTAACAGAGACAGAGCTATCTGAGGAGATAAATCCTTCTTTTCTTGTTCTGCCACATTTTGAAGTACCGAGAATCATATCCAGTAGTCCTAGTACTTTTGGTTTTAGGGGTCTGTATATAAATTCATTTGCAAATCTTGCTAATCTTGAAGACCAGGAATTTGCTAATTTTCGCACTCCTACAGTAGACAGCCAAGCATTCTGTCAAATGCTTGCTAAAATAGCACATGGCTATGCCATCTCAAAATATGGTGTCGAATGGTCTGAGGATAATACTACTTGTAAGATAGGAAAATTTTACGCAAGTCTAAATAAAATGATACTTTCAAGGCTAGATAGATCTGATGATAGACAAGACTTTTATAATTTAGTCGGACAGGTTCCAGGTAATTACCTCGCATCTAATGCTTTACATCAAATAGGCTCAAATTCTATTAGATGCAGTAATGGAATATATCTTGTGGTATACATAAGACCATTCGCATATTTAGAGTCTCCAATATATCAAGTAGTAGTTGGGACAACTAACAATTATCAAGACATTTAACTATCTACAACTACGATATTATTATATAAAACCAATTATATATGCTACCTTTATATGATCTGCTTGCCTGGTCAACAGATCGTGACGTTTGTTAGATCACACACCTTTGAGATCATACCAAATTAAGACTTCATCCGGATTGCTCGGTGAGGCTAATCAAGCTATCACATTTCGTTGATAACATGATGACTATACATCTTGATGAATTGTGGTCTATACTCCTTGTTGTTGGGGTAGGGAGGTTATGGGATGGTAGCGGGATCGAGCGGTGCAGGGGCGCCGGTAGGAGCTGACCACGAATGGCAAAGAAGCCCGCGCAGCCGAGCGCCACGGTGCTACCGCCTGCGGCGCCTCGGGAAGTGACCCTTTCCTTCCCGGTACCGGAGACGCTGCACCACGCCTTGAAGCTGCGCGCCTTGCAGGAGCGGACCACCGCGCGAGCCATGGTCCTCCAGGGCCTCAAGGCGATCGGGTTTGAAGTGTCCGACGATGAGCTGACAGACCGCAGAGCTGGCAGAGCCGGCCGCCCCAAAGGGACCTGAGATGAAAACTCTTGTCGTGATGAACGAGAAGGGCGGCGTTGGAAAAACCAACATCGTTGCGCACGCCGGATGGTACTTCGCGGAGAAGTGCCGCGCACTCGTGATCGACCTCGACCAGCAAGCGAACCTGACCAGCACCCTTGCCGCCAATCTTTCCAGGGTTGAGAGCGTCGCGCTGTTCGACAAGGTGACGCGGGTTCCGAGCGTCGGGACGCTGACCGTCGTGAAGTCCACACGGGCCTTGCTGAACGTGGAGAAGGACGAGTTGGAGTGCATCGAGGTGTTCCGCGACAGCTTGGCCCTCATGGCGGACGACTACGACATCTGCATCATCGACACTCCGCCCCAGCTCGCGAACCGCACCTTCGCGGGGCTGCTAGCTGCCGACGCCGTGCTGGCCCCCCTTGGTGTGAACACGTACTCCCTCATGGGCATCACGGAGCTGTTAAAGGCGATCAAAGGCATCTCGACCTTCTACAAGAAGCCCGAGCCGACGTTCCTTGGCTTGTTGCCCTCGCTGTTCGATCGCCGGAGCCGGCTTGAGCGCGAGGCATACGAGGACCTGGCCCAACAGGTCGGGAAGCTGCTGTTTCCCGGCTTCGTCGCCAAGCGTGACCTCTACGCCAAGGCCAACACCGAGCGGTTGCCCGTTTGGAAAATGAAGGGCTCCGGCGTGAAGGACGCGACCACAGAGATACGCGGCATCTTTGACCAGGTGGCCGAGACGATGAAGGTGAAGCATGGCTAAGGCCGCAGGACCGAAGAAGTCACTTTTCGCCGCAGGGGTTTTCGACAACCTCACGGCGGCAGCAACGGGAACACCGAGCGCAGCTCCGCGCATCTTGCTTGCCGACATTGACGAAGACCCGGCCCAGCCGCGCACGTCGTTCGACCAGGGCGAGCTGGAGCAGCTTGCCGAAACGATCAAGCTAGCAGGCGGCCAGGTGTTGCAGCCTATCGGCGTCCGCGCGCCGGTCGATGGCCGCTACATGCTGGTGTTCGGCGCCAGGCGGCTCAGAGCTTCCCGGCTCCTTGGCCTGGCCGACATCCCCTATGTGATTGTCGAGGGGGAGCAGGCCACCCTTGCGGCTCAGGTGATCGAGAACCAATCGCGGGTCAACCTGTCCAACTCGGATCTTGCTTCCGTCGTGGAGCGCCTTGGCGCGGAGGGGATGAAGGGCAAACAGATCGCGGTAATCTGCGGCTTGACCGAGCACGCCGTGACGATGTTCCGCAGTGCCTCGCGGTTGCCGGCGTTCCTGTCCGCAAGGATGAACGACGGGGATATGCGGGCGATCTACGAGCTGTTCACGGCATGGCAGAAGCACCCGGCCGAGATCGAGGGCGCCATGGAGGGGCACGACGCTGCCCTGTCCGTGACCGAAGCACGGCGCATCATCGAGGACGCCACAGGCCGGGCCACAAGCAGCATCTACCTCAAAGGGAGAGCAGGCCTCGCACCCGAACTGGTGACAGCTTCTGCAGTGATTGCTCCGGCACTCCATGAGGATGACGAGGCGACCGGGCCTGGACTGCCGGGCATTCTAGATGAACCAGAGCCGAAGCCCCAGGCGACACCAGAGGCGCCACAATCCCGGCCTCAGACCCCTTTGGCTTCGCCGGTCTCTGCGCCAGCTCCGCTGCCTGTGGCTTCCCCTCCGGTGTCCACCGTCTCACCAACCTCCCCAGCTCGGGTGACTAAGTCGGGGACCGCCCCGGTGTTCATCGTGGAAGTGGACGGAGAGAGAGGCGAACTGATGACCGATCGGCGGTCCGACAAGCCAGGCTTTGCCTTCGTCCGGGTCGGGACAGCTACCATCGAGGCCCCGTTCATCGAGCTACAGAACGTCAACGTCGAGTAGCCACGGCAGCAGACATGGGTGACAGCCTGTTCAACCTTCCCGGCCTCCACAGCCCTGCCAGGGGCGCCCTAGCCCTGGCAGGGCGCGTCCTGGCCTTCCTGGCATGGGTGGTGGCGCTTGTGGCCCTGACCGCTCTGCGGGTGGTCGTGGCGGTGTTCCTGCGGCTGCTACGGCCGTTCATTCTGGGAGGGCTGTTCCTCGGGATTATCGGGGGGATCGGGATGACCACCGGCTTTGCATATTGGCATCACTGGCAAGATGCGATGCAGGCGGCGCTGCTGGTGTTCGTGTGTGCAATCGTACTCGTGCTGTATTCCTGCATAGCCATGAGGATTGGTCCACAGCACTTCAAAGACACACCGCCCGCCTGGTGGTGGAAGTATTAGATAGGCTTGGCTTATGGATACATGGTAATTATAACATCTTACTTGGTAATCTGGTTTCATATCGAGTTGATGCTGTTCATGATGAGGAGTTGGCCATGACAGCAGATGTCGATGAACTGGTTGATCTGCGCGCACGAGTTGATTGCCGAGCTGTACTGGAGGCGGCAGGCTGGAAACTGGACGCTCAGGAGAGCACGCGCCGTGCTGCCAAATATCGTCTGGGTGCAGGGCAGATCGTGATTGTCACGCACGACGGCCGAGGGTGGTTTGATCCTCTGAATGACAGACGAGGCGATGTGCTGGCGCTTGCGCAACACGTCTGGGGTGGGAATCTGGGGCACGCCCGCAAGGCTCTGAGGCCCTTGGCGGGCATCGAGCCAAAGCTGCTGCCAATGCGCCAGG
>CAXSFX010000121.1:0-2986 GCA_964236655.1 uncultured Acidobacteriaceae bacterium
CAACATACTGGCCGCATAAAAGCGCACCCGATCCGGCTGAACTGCCATGCTGAGTCGATGCGCAAGCACGTTCCCATAGAAAGTCCAACCGCCCAGCACAGCTAAAACCAGAACAGTATGGACTGGCCCGGCAACCCGGCCCTGAGAATCCTTTGCCGACGGAACCACTGCGGAGATCCTCATAAAACCCGGCTCCTGACAAGTACAGTTAGGTGCAGTTGGGTACAGTCAGGCGAACTGTATCACGCTCTACGCACGTCCTCACGCGCTGTTGCAATCCCACCCGATCCATCCAGAGAGTACCGTGTGGAGCAAATCTGTACACCTCGTCGGCCCGGCGTGCAAAAGGCACCCTCAAAGTGTTGAAAGCTGCAGGAAATTTCTCTATTGGACGTATCCTAGGGGTCACCCAAGCAGAAAGACATGAGTTTATCCAATTGATTCCCGTGTACCTCCCAAAAGACCAAAACGCAAATCCCCTGGGCTACCGAGCTGACTGGCTGGATGAACGTCATCATTTTCGCCGGTTCGCCAGCGAATTCTTAGGAACGTTCGGGTTTGTGTTCGCTCTTTCAGGAGGCGCGGCCATACTTCACGGCTACGCCTCGCCTGCACTGACAAATACCTCGACCGTAGCCTTGCTGACGCTGATGGCTGCCACGTGGCTCATTATCGCCATCTATGCGTTCGGCGATATTTCCGCGCATTTCAATCCCGCAATGACCTTTGCCTTCGCTTTGCGCGGCGACATGAGCTGGAAGCGCGCGGGCCTGTACGTCATCGTTCAATGCTTCGCCGCAGCCTGCGCTTCAGGCCTGGCACGGCTCTTCTTCGGCGTCGCAAGCGGTTTGGCAGCCGTGCATCCGCCTGTCGGCAAATCCTTGGCAGCCTTCTTCTTTGAAATTTTACTCACCGGCCTGTTTGTTCTGCTTGTGCTCGCAATGTGCCGGGGACCGAAACTTAACGGCCCCTTTACCCCGTTGGCGGTCGCCGCCTATGTCATGTCGTTTGGAACCATGGGCGGACTTTTCGAGGGAGCTGCCTTCAACCCGGCGCGCGCCTTTGGCCCGGACCTGGCAACTGGAAGAATGAACGATTTATGGGTCTATGTTGCCGGGGCTGCTTGCGGAGTCCTCATCGCGGTACCCATTGATCGATATCTGCGGGGGAAAGCCACTGCCGCAGAAGCAGCCGTGGCGGAGTCTGAACCGGGCTGAAAACAAGGCTGCCCGGTGGAACCGTATCGTTAAGATAGAGCGCAGCTGTCCTGAAGACCCGGTTTCCCCCCGGGCGTCAGGCAGAAGTGACCAGACTCCATCGACGAGAAAAGCTTCAATGCTTCGATGAGGTCTTCGATGAAGTCCTCGCTCCACGCAAGCTGATCTCCAGCCGCTGTAATCCACGCAACTCCCTGTTGTACCAACCAGCACGCCGAAAAGGTGCCGATGCTTCGCCTGTATGTCACACACTTTGTAATGCTGCTCGGCTGCGTCAGTGCCGGAGCACTCCACGCACAACAGACCGCGCAGCAAAACGCCCAGCAGAAAGCACAGCAGGACCGGCCGACTGAGAGCCTCAGCGGACCCGATACGCATGAGCAAGGTCCGGAAAACCGCGGCCACCTCCTGGGTGACTGGAAAGGCGGCCGTGAGCGGCTTCAGCAGCGAGGTGTCGATGTTGATCTTCAATATCTTTCTGACTCGCTCTGGAACCTGCGATCCGAGCAAAAAACCCGTCTGGCAAGTTGGAACCGGGTTCGAGGAACAGTCGACATCAATTTCAACCGCTTGACCCAAACACCCGGCCTTACCTTCCACATCACCGGCCTTTGGCAAGGAGGAGGCAATCTCGGCACATACCTGGGAACCCTCGCGGGTCCAAGCAGCATGGCCAGTGGAAACACCTTCAGGCTGGATTCCTACTGGATTGAAAAGCAATGGGTAAATGAACGAATCGTGTTTCGCATCGGCCAGTTTGCCGGACAGGACTTCTACGGCACCCAGCATGATGGGTCTTCCTTTATCCTTGAGCCCCTGGGTTACGCGCTGGGGAACCTGGGCTCCACCTACGAAACCTTCGATCCCCCATCGACCCCCGCTGCGGAGCTGCGAGTCATAGTTCGCAAGCAGGTGTATGTAAAATCCATGGTCTTCGCTGCCGACCGATTCGCCTATTCGCATAACCCGACCGGCTTTGTGCCGCAGTTTCGCGGTGCTGCTTCCTCGGTTTCAGAAGTAGGTTGGACTCCCGGCCAGTCCGCGTCCAGCGTGCGTGCCTTCGACAGCATTGCCCAGCGTCGCGGCTATCCCGGCCTGTATCAGCTCGGCGCTTCCTTCAACCCGGGCAAGTTTCAAGCCGCCGGCGCGATTCCCGTTGTCTCAGGAAACTACCTGGTTTACCTCATGGCGAGTCAAGCCGTCTGGCGCAAACACTACGAATCCAGCGTGGGACTGGACCTGACAGCCGCCACGGATTTCACCCCTTCCGACCGCAGCCGTATCGACCGGCAAACCACTTTCGGCGCTCGTTACAACGAACCTCTTCCCATACCGCAGCACAACACAATCTCGTTCGGCCTCGTCCACAGTCAACTGAGCCACCAGTTCCCGGCTGCCCTCCCCACCGCCGCCACGCAATCAGAAAACGCACTGGAGCTGAACGGCTTGGTGCAAGTGACTCGCTTCATCACGATGCAACCGGTAGTGGAACGGTTTATCAACCAGGGCGGCTCCACAAAACAGGCAACTGTCTTCGGCTTTCGATCCAAGGTAGATTTTTAACAACGGCACCCGTATGCCGCTCACCGGTGCCGTCCACCGCGTACAACCCGGATCTCGGTAGCAACGGTTTGCCGACAGGCTTCACCATGAGAATTTCCTGGGATTTCATAACGATCTAAGGTTGCGCTCACCCGATGCGCTCACCCATGGCTCGTCAGGGCTCTACCTTCCGGCAGCAGTTTCCGGCTTGCGATAGCTTTCGGCTT
>CAXSFX010000121.1:3086-11454 GCA_964236655.1 uncultured Acidobacteriaceae bacterium
CAAGGCTCCCGGCTTGCAATAGCTCCCGGCTTCAAGGCTTTCCGCTTCAAGGCTCCCGGCTTGCAATAGCTCCCGGCTTCAAGGCTTTCCGCTTCAAGGCTCTCGGCTTCAAGGCTCCCGGCTTGCGATAGCTCCCGGCTTCAAGGATCTGCGTCCTGCGCTCATCCAGACTCACCCGAGCTCAACAACAATGGGCGTGCCCGCAATCCCCTGATTTTTATCCGGCATAGCGCAGTTGACGAAGCGTGTAGTTGCGCTTTGTTCTTCGCCTCGCCCCCCGTGAACATGGCCGAAGACGTGGAGCCTGGGCTTGCTGCGCAGTACCCCGCGTGTCAGCTCACGACAGCCGAAGTGTTCACCCGCCGGCTGGGAGCTGTCGAGAGTGCCGAAAGGTGGCCCATGCGTAAGCAGAACATCGAGCCCCAGGGGTATGGTGTCCCAAAGCTTGCGCAAGCCTGCTCCGCCGCGCGGTGCCATAAACGCCCAATCGCCGCAGTACGGGGTTGTGGGCGACGCCCAAAACCGCAACCCGGCTAGTTGGACGCCGGAGTTTTCAAGATACACAGCATGGGTAAGAAGCCTGCGCGCCCGTTGCGGATCGCGCTCGAAAAGCAGGTCGTGATTGCCGGCAACAACGATCTTGTGTCGATGCGGCAAACCGCCGAGCCACTGGTTGAAGTCTTCAATCTCGGCTGGATCGCGCCCGGTGGCAAGAAAATCCCCGGCGTGGAGAAGCACATCGCCACCAGGAACCGGTACCTGGCGATGCCGCCCATGGGTATCGCTCAGGCATACCAGCCGAACTTTTTTGCCTCTGCCCACACCTTCATTTTAACTGGGACGCGGCAAGCTCTATAGCCGGTTTTGCCGCCGCAGTCGCCGACCCCGCCTATCCAGATACCGCCCAGCTCTGTCTGAGACAGGAACCGTGAACCAGTGAAACCGGAACAGCTTCAAACCAGGCGGGAACTTGCATATATGCTCCCACCGCTGAAGTCTGCCTTTGCCTCTAGAAGCAAAAGCAGGGTTGGTGTCATACAAAATAGTGCCATGCAAGAGAACGGTGTCCCATAAGAAAACGGTGTCATCCTGAGCGCAGCGCAGCGGAGTCGAAGGATCTGCTTTTGCCTTCAAAGCAAAGCAGGGTCAGTGTCATGCAAAAGAACGGTGTCATCCTGAGCGCAGCGCAGCGAAGCCGAAGAACCTGCTCTTGCCTCTAAAGCAAAGCAGGGTCAATGTCACGTAAGAGATGGTGTCCTTCTAAGCGCAGCGAAGTCGAAGGACCTGCTCTTGCCTCCAAAGCAAAGCAGGGTCAGTGTCACATAAGAGAACAGTGTCATCCTGAGCGCAGCGCAGCGAAGTCGAAGGATCTGCTTCTGCCTTTAACCTTTACCCAATGCCTGGGGAGCAAGCAGGTCCTTACGGCTCCAGTTGGAGCTTGCGCGCCGACTTCTGCTCAGGATGACACAAGCTTTTGCACGCTACACGGATTCAGCATTTGCCTTCAAAAAGCGTCCCTGTTTCCTCATCTTGGGTAAATTGAAGGTGCGCTTACAAAGCATGTCTTCTGAACTTGCGAAACTCAGCTCCGAGCATGTCGGATAACTGCACTTGCATTGCAACAGCATTGCAGCTCCTCGCACTTCAGCGGCCAAGGCTTCCAGCCCCCGACAACATCCCCGGCTGGAAAAACTTCTCCGGCGGGAGCCGAGCAGTCTGCACCACCCGCACCAGGTATTTCTTTCGAGCTCCACTTATTGTCAAGTAACCAAAGTTGTACTAAATAATCAAGTACTGTTACGTAACGGTACCCGAGTTACCTGTCACACTGCATATTTATGCACTGCTCTGCAAGACTATACATTTTTCACTTTTAAAAACATGCCTGTTTTACGCTGTTTTTGACCGTTTTACGCACACTCTGTACCACGCATTTGCGCTCTCACAAACTCCACCAGCTCCTCTGACAAATACCCCGGCCCGCTCACCGAAAACTGCGGCTTCCCCTCAATCAACCGCCCTGAAACCCCCTTCCACTGCGGCGCAAGCGGCCTCTCCACCATGATCAGCGCATCCGCGCGGTCCAGAAACAGCCGAGCCGAATCCTTGAAGTCTGCCGTCCCCGCGTCCAGCACGCTCAAGTACAAGTCCGGCTTCAGGAACTGCATCACCGAGTTCGACTCCACAATCGCATTGCGCGACAATGCCAGCTCCTTGCGCACCCGCGGCATCGCCGTAGCCAGCATGCCGATGCGCGTCCGCACCCACAGCGAACGCTCCGCCCCGGCCCGCAGGTAGCGGCCGCTGTCGGTCGTCGGATCGCCGTCAAGCCGCTCCGCGCTCACTGCAATCGTGTGCTCGTCGGTCTGGCAGTCGCAAGCCGCACCATCGGCAGTGCAAAAGCCGTGCCCATACTGGGTGATCTTGAAGGCGGTCCAACCGCACTCCGGCAGCGCCGCGATCAGCCCGGCCACCACGGAGGTCTTGCCGATATTGCGGGAGTGCCCGCCGACCACAACCACTGCCATCTATTTGCCTTTCCTATTCCGACCGGCGCGAGCAAGCCGTGACAGCGTGGCAAGCTCCTTCAGGTACTGCCCGATAGGCCGCGCAGGCGTTCCCCAAAACAGCACACCCGCGCCTTCAATCCGCTTGTTCGACGGCACCCCGCACTGCGCCCCCAGGATCGCGCCCTCCCCAATGGTGACATGGTCGGCAATGCCCACCTGCCCGGCCACAATCGCGCCCTTTCCAATCGAACTCGACCCGGAAACCCCGGTCTGCGCCGCGATCACAACGTCCGCGCCAACCTGTACGTTATGCCCGATATGCACCAGGTTATCCAGCTTGGTGCCGCGTCCAATACGTGTTTCCCCCAGCGCACCCCGGTCAATGGTCGTGTTCGCGCCGATCTCGACATCATCCTCGATCATCAGTCTTCCCTGCTGCGGGAACTGCAAGTATTCACCCGTCTCCGCGTCGCGCACGTAGCCGAAACCGTCAGCCCCAAGCACCGCGCCCGCATGCACCACCACCCGGCTGCCTAACTCCACGCCTGGATACAACACCGCACGCGGGTAAATACGGCAGCCCGGCCCCAGCACGCACCCTGCGCCGATTACCGCCCCCGCACCGATGCGAACGCCTTCACCAAGCCGCACCCCATCCTCAATCACGGCAAAGGCACCCACGGAAACGCCTGCCGCCGGCTCCGCTGTTGCAGCGACACTCGCCTGCGGGTGGACGCCGCTCGGCACATCCGGCTCACGCAACAGCCGTGCGGCGCGGGCAAACGCAAGCTTCGGCTGCGCAACAATAAGGATCACGCAATCCCCTGCACTTGCAGCCAACGTTTGAGAGGTAAGTATCGCCCCCGCGCGACTCTCCCGCGCTACCGCAAGCGACCGCTCATCCTCCGCGAACACCAGCATCTCAGGGGTTGCCGACTGCGGACTCGCCACCGCATTTACCTCATGCGATGCCGCCCCAGGTGGCCGAAGCTCGCCCGCAAGAGCAGCCGCCAGTTCGCCGAGTGACAGAAAACGAGACATATTCGCCATACCTCCAAGCCTAGTAGAGAGACGGCTCCCCCGCAGGCCTCGTCTTCCAGCGACGATGCAGCCATAACCACTGATCCGGATGTTCCCGAACAACGGCTTCAATGGCCGAGGTGCAGCGAGCGGTGTTTTCCACTGCATCGGCTTCCGCGTTGACCGTTTTTTGCATGGTGATCTCCGGGTAAAAGTGCAGCACGTACCTGCCTTCATCCGCGTGCCACAGCAGGCAGCCCGGCAGCACCGCCGCGCCGGTCTTGGCCGCCACCCGCGCCAAACCGGACGCTGTGCAGGCAGGCACGCCGAAAAACGGCACAAACACCCCTTGCGGCGGCGTCATATTGGTGTCCATCAGGATACCCACCGAGCCGCCCCGCCGCACAGCCGCGAGCAGCCCGCGGGCAAAGTCGTCCTTGTGCAGCACCTGGTTGCCGTGCATGCAGCGGACGCGGTTCACAAATGCGTCTACATGCGGGTTATCTAGCCGCCGTATCACCATGCTCATCGGGTGGCCCATCAGCGAGTGGTAAAAGCTTGAAAGCTCCCACGCTCCCAGGTGCCCGGTCACAATCAACACGCCCCGCCCCCTGGCTTCAGCCTGCCTCCAGTGCTCAAAGCCTTCGTAGCGAATCCACTTGGCAGTATTAGCGGCTGTGTAGCGCCGCATCCGGCAAAACTCCGCCAGCTGCCGACCCAGGCTGCGGTACACACCGCGCAACGTCACCTCACGCCACTTCGTACTTGCCTGGGGGAACGCGAGCCGGAGGTTACTTTCACCCGTGCGGCGCAGGCGCGGCAGCAGCCGGTACCCACCCGCACCGAGAGCAGCACCGGCAGCGTGGGCCGCACTTCGAGGCATCGCCCCTAGCAGCCCGACCAGCAGGCGCATCGCCCAATACTCAAGCAGTTGGTGCAGAAACATAACCCTTCCTGCCATTTGATAAACGATGGGGGACGCAAAACAAGGCCGGCTCCCACGGGAGACCGGCCTTGTACACCCTGCCCAGCAAGCGTTAACTAGCTCTTCTGTGCCATGTGGAAGTACTTGGCAACAGTTGAAACGAACTTCGTCGCTTCCGGGGTCGGCAGCACATTGCCCTTCAAAATCTCGTCAAATGTATGCGCCTGGCCGTAGAACCTCGTCGTATCATCAGTATTTTCAAAAACCGCGAGTCCGTTCAGATCCACACCGGCAAACAGTCCCTTGGACCGCGACCATGTCAAAAGTTCCGACTGTAGCTTCCAGTTGGTGGCTGCCTGGGTATCGCGGCCCACTGGACCCGCTGCCGCGCCTACATCGCCGCCGATCTTGAACTTGCTCTTCAGCAAGTCCTGAAAGCCCTTCTGGTTCACAGCAACCAGGACCAGGTCTGTGCCGGAACCGCCCGCCTGGAATCCGAATGAGCCGCCTTCCATCTTGATAAACGCCGGTGCGCTCCAGCCATGGCCGGTGCGGCATGTCACAACACCCTGGCCGTACTCCGCGCCGAAGATAAATGCGCCCTTGATCAACCCCGGAATCACGCCGACGCAAGTAGCCTGCTGCAGAATGGAGTCCGGAATCGACTTGTCCGGAACCGCCATGATCTCGTCCAAGGTGGACGTCGAGGAATCAAGGCGCTTGATAATATCCTCTTTCGAGCTAGCCAGTGCGGGCACGGCAATACCGGCCATACAGATCATTGCAAGCAACTTCTTCATGAAACTATGTCTCCCTGGTGTAAAAATCGCTGGTACTATCCCCCAAGCATACGGGAATCTTCGTCCGCGCGTACTGGATCCTTGGGTAACCAGGATGTAAATGACCCAGGTGTAAACCCGCTTCAGCAAACGGTACATAACCGCCATGCAGGTGCATGCAGCCGCCCCGCCTCACAGAAAACCTGTGCTCTGCTTAGCAAACCTGCGAGCTGCCTGGCGCAAAAAAGAGGGGTTGACTATGCGGTCGCCCGCCAATCAACCCCGTTCCCCAGATCTGCGTTGTTACAGATTACTTTGTATAACCAAAGGCCTCAAAAAGCAAGATTACTTTTGCGCTATAGTCACATTTTTTATAATTTGGGTAAAACAATGCCTTCTTGACCCTGGTATTTGCCTCGACGATCGGCGTAGCTCACCTCACAGGGCTCGTCAGACTGGAAGAAAAGGATTTGGCAAAGCCCTTCATTGGCGTACACCTTGGCAGGCAGCGGCGTAGTGTTTGAGATTTCAAGAGTCACAAACCCTTCCCATTCCGGCTCAAACGGAGTCACATTCACGATAATGCCGCAGCGCGCATAGGTAGATTTGCCGACACAGATTGTCAGCACATCTCGCGGGATGCGGAAGTGCTCGACAGAGCGGGCCAGCGCAAAGGAGTTTGGCGGGATGATGACCGACTCTGCCCGCACGGTAACAAACGAGCGCTCATCGAAGTTCTTCGGATCGATTACGGCGCTGTTGACGTTTGTAAAAATCTTGAACTCGTCAGCGACGCGCAAATCATAGCCGTAGGAAGACAAGCCATACGATATGCAGTCGTCCTTGACCTGCTTCTCACTGAATGGAGAGATCATGCCGTGATGCATGGCCTGCTCACGAATCCAGCGATCACTTTTAATAGACATGCGGCTCCAGCTTCAAGTTGGCAGCGTAATTGCTGCCGGGACGTGCGCTCCCAGGGAGCAGCAGCGTCTCGAATCTGCATCTTACGGGAGACCAGCCGGTACCGCAACGGATGGCATCTCCACGGTCAAGGTCGTTCGATGATTAAGCAGGACATCATTCAGCAAGTTGTGGAACGCACCGGCCTGCCGCGCAGCAAGGCCGAAGCCGCCGTTGATACCATCTTCGAGAGTTTGAAGCGAGCGCTCGCAGCCGGGGAGCGCATTGAACTGCGCGGCTTTGGAGTTTTCAACATCAAGCCCCGAAAAACCGGCATCGGACGCAATCCGAGAACGGGCACCGAAGTGACTATCACCCCCGGACGCGCTGTTCGTTTCAAGCCGGGTAAGGAGCTGCACCTAATCGACTGAAACAACGGCAGCCGACAGATCCGGGAAATACATCCAGCATCGACTGGGCTACATCAAGCTCAACGCATCCACATCCACTACCAAGCTCCTCCTCGGAATACCCGCAGCTTCCGCAAAGCTTAGCGCCCCACGTAGCGCCGTGTGCAGCGCAGCCCGATTCTCCGCTTTCACCACCAGGTGAAACCTGTAAATCCGCTTGATCTTTGACAACGGTGCGGATGCCGGTCCCAGCATTCGCACACCCGGCAGGTCTGTTTCGCGGAACCAGGTACCCAGCTTCCCTGCCCAGTCCGCAGCCTCCTCCAGCCGGTCGCTTTGCAGCAGCAGGTTGGCCAGCACGGCAAACGGCGGGTAATGCATGTAACGGCGCAGACGTAGTTCCTGCGTCACAAAGGCCGCGTAATCATGGGCCGCCGCGCAGGCAATGGCATAGTGCTCCGCATGGTAGGTCTGCACAATGACCTTGCCCGGCAGCAGTCCGCGCCCGGCTCTTCCCGAGACCTGCGTCAACAGTTGAAACACCCTCTCGGCTGCTCGAAAATCCGGCAGACCCAACGCATGGTCGCAGCCCACCACTCCAACCAGCGTCACCCCATGAATGTCATGACCCTTGGCGATCATCTGCGTCCCCACCAGCAGGTTGATTTCGCCGGAGTGCAGCCGTCCCAACAGCCGCTCCATGTCGAAGCGCCCGCGCACGGTGTCACGGTCCATGCGCCCGATGCGCGCGCCCGGAAACAACTCCAGCAGCCGCTCCTCACCTTGCTGCGAGCCCGCGCCCAGGTAGTACAAGTGTTCTGATCCGCAGTGCGGGCAGTGCGACGGTACCCGCGTTTTGTAGCCGCAGTAATGGCATTCGAGCCTGTCGCCCTTCTGTGCTTCTTCCTGCCCCAGCACAGCCTTGTGCAGCGTCAACGCGATCGCGCAGTTCTCGCACTGCAATTTTTCACCGCACGCCCGGCACATGGCCACATACGAGTAGCCGCGCCGATTCAGCAGGATAATGGCCTGCTCGCCCCGGTCCAGCGTCGCCTGCGTCTCCGCGATCAAGCCTCGCGCAAACAGTTGCTCCTGCCCGGTCTCACGGAACTCGTTGCGCATGTCCAGCAATTCCACTTGCGGCAGCGGACGGTTCTCCACGCGCTCAGCCATGCGCAGCAGCCGGTACCGCCCACGTTGCGCATTTTGCCAGCTTTCAAGCGATGGCGTAGCCGAACCCAGCACCACTGCCGCGCCCAGGAACTTGGCACGCATCACTGCCACGTCGCGCGCATGGTAGCGCGGCATCTCCTCCTGCTTGTAGCTGCCGTCATGCTCCTCGTCCACAATCAGCAGGCCGAGGTTCGCCACCGGCGCGAACACCGCAGAGCGGGTGCCGACAGCAATCCTCGCCTCACCTCGTCGCAGCCGGTGCCACTGCTCCGCACGCTCCGCGGGTGTCAGTTGCGAGTGCAGCAATGCCACTTCACTGCCGAACGCCGCGTGCATCTGCCCTGCCATGGCGGGCGTCAGGCCAATTTCAGGCACCAGCAGCAGCGCGCCGCGCCCGCTTGCCAGTGCCCGCGTCATCGCCTGCAGGTATACGGCTGTCTTGCCGGACCCGGTCACCCCGTGTAGCAGCAGCGGCTCAAATGCTCCACGATCCATGGCGGCTGCAATACCGGCAAGCGCCTCCGTTTGTGCATCGTTCAATCGGTGCGTGTGCCCGCCACCTGCCCCCAGCCCGGACATATGAAACGCAAGCGCCCGCTCTTCCAGCCGCACCAGCTCGCGCTTGACCAGTGATGCCAGGGTGCTCTG
>CAXSFX010000122.1:0-11420 GCA_964236655.1 uncultured Acidobacteriaceae bacterium
TAGGACCGGTCTCTACAAAAAGCACACTTTAGTTTGCCGGCCAATCCTTGCCCACCCTCATTGCAGCAGTTACATAAAGGCAAGTTTAAAAGACCCGCTAAAGAATTTTCATAGTTCCTGAAATGATCCAAGTCGAAGGCGGAACCAGGCTTGGGCATTTTCTGCGGTGATCTGCGGCAGCAGGTCGGTGATGGCTTGATCGAGAGCTTCAGCAGTGCGGGTCCAGGTCGCTCGGAGTAGGGATTTGAGCTTGGACCAGGCTTTTACAATCGGGTTCAGGTCCGGCGAGTACGGCGGCAGATACAGCAGTGCAGCACCCGCGACCTCGATGCGCTTGCGCATGCCCCAGGCCTTGTATGCGCTGAGGTTGTCCATGACCACTACGTCACCGGTCGCAGGGGCGAGTCGGGTACAGGCAGCGGTTCAAATAGACGAGGAAATGTCGTGCCGCCAGCCTCTTGAGCTCCGCATTGCCGCGAGCCCGAGCTGCCGACAGCTTCGACGCAGATCATTATTATAGGCTCGCGACCTACCCGTGTTCGCCGCAGAGTCTCGCCTCTGCTGCATTAAATTAGCTTTGAAGAAGCTCTAGAACACGCGCTTTTCTGTGTTGACTAGCGCCTTGAGATCGAAACTCAAGCCCCCGCTCAGGTTTTGCTGGTTATAGTCTAAAACCCGCCCGCCAAAAGCATGCGTATAGAAACCGAAAGCAGTGACAACAGGGTTGATCTTGTAGGACAAGTGACTAAACACCCGATCGCCCTGACCATAGCTATCCCCATTTAGACTAAAGCCGTTCGCATGTACAAAGCGGCTGCCTAGGTAAAGAGAGTAGTCCTTGTCAATCGAGGCAAGGCCTATGTCGCCGCTGAGATGCGTGCCGAGCTTCTTCTCAAAGGCTACTGCTCCACCTGAAGCACCCTTGATGGCTAGCCCCTGAAGGTTGACGGTATTCAGCCGCTCATAGGCTTCAAAGCGAACGCCGTCCACGACTTTAAGCTCATTTATTTTAACTACAGCCGCTTCACGCAGCGTATCAGTCCCGAGCTGCCAGGTATACTCGCCCGAGAAGCCGACGCGCTCATTCAGTTGTTTCTTTGCAAATATCTGCCGGTAATTGAAGTTCTTGAGACTTGACCCGCGGGTGAACAAGTTTGGCACTCCAGTGTCACCGAAAAATGCATTTGTGTACCCGATCTCGTCGAAAAACAGGTGCTTTGCATCATGGATACGGATTCTTTCTCCCGACAAGTAGCCATCGTCATCGAAGGTGGTGATTTCAGTCGAAAGGCCACGCTCGAAGCCGAATGAGCCGAACTCGGCGGTCACAGCCTTGACCGGCGTTGCGCTGAAGTACAGTTCTCGCATGTAAAACTGCCAGCCGTTGGAACGGAATGTTGCACGGATTAATGCTAAATCTTTAGGGTCCGCTGCGACTGATGCTTTAAACTCCCTGAGTTCGGCGGGGGTTTTGCTGTTGGAAAAATTTGCACTTGTGATGCGGGCAACAGCACCTTTACCGGCGTAGTCCGCGTAAGCCCAGTTGAAGTAGCGGCCGGAGGAAGCGCGAAAGCCGATCGTATAGCGCGCTTGTGGGTCGAGCTTCACGCGACCTTCTACCACGGAGCGCTGCTGGCCGTCCTCAAACACATGAATACCACCGTCATTGTAGGCATTGCGGTACCGCTCGCTGTGCGAAAGCGTCTTTAGATCCAGCCAGCGAGCGGTCCAAGGTGCGGCCTCTTTTAACGGTGCGGTTGCAGTTGTTGCAACGATGGCAGGTGCCGCGTCAGCGACAGCTTCAGTATGCGCGGCATGAAGCAAAACAGGCTGCTGGGCTGCAAGCGTAAAAGGAAGCACAAAACTGATGCAAGCGGTAGCCACCATCGCTAAAGAGGAGGAACTTCTCATGATCTGGAACCTTGACTGGATAAACTAGGAGTTCGCCTCAATCGAGCTCGATTTTCTCCCGCATTGCCCTTAACGGCACATACGGCGATAAATTCTAGGACCGGTCTCTACAAAAAGCACACTTTAGTTTGCCGGCCAATCCTTGCCCACGCTCATTGCAGCAGTTATGTAAAGGCAAGATAAAACCATCAAAATTCCAGCAGTCGAAATCACGCGTTGGATCGATCAGGACGGTCTTCCCTTCAGACGAGAGAATGCAGGAGCACTGAGCCGGTCCTGCCGTTTCGAATTGCTTGATCTTCATCGCTTCGCCTGCTCTTGCTGTCCTACCAATCCCTCGAACTCGCGTCGGCTCTTCTCTGCTTCGCTGCTGCAAACCAGAGCGCAAAGCTTAAAGACCATCGGGTCGCTGATGGTATAGAAGATGGACGTGCCTTCACGTCTCCGGCCGATAAGCCCGGCATCAGAAAGAATCTGCAGATGTTTGGACACATTGGGCTGGTTTCCATCTAACGCGGCAACCAGCTCGCCGACGGACTTCTCTCCCGCCTGCAACTCCTGAAGAATGCGAAGACGGTAAGGCTCTCCAAGGGTGCGAAAACGCCGCGCCACCACATCGAGCATCTTGTCGCTCATCGCGTGCCTGACCATTACTTGAATATATTACTATGTAAGCATACATTCGTCTCAAATTAGGAGGTGCGCATGAAAGCTCGTCTGATCGACGTACGGGAATATCCCGAGTTTGCTCTAGGCCATATCGAAGGTTCGGAACTGGTTCCACTTGGAATACTGGACAAGGCCAGTGAGTCCTGGGATCGCTCCGAACCGCTTACCCTCGTCTGCGGTAGTGGACGACGGGCGGAACAGGCCCGACAAACCCTGGCCGCGAAAGACTTCAAATCGCTCAACGTGCTCGAAGGCGGCGTCCAGGCATGGACAAACGGAGGCAAGCCGCTTACCGTTGCCGCCAATAAGCCGTGGTCGATGGAGCGCCAGGTGCGCGTGACGGCAGGGTCACTGGTGCTGGCCTTCTTCGGTCTGGGTCTCCTCACTTCGAAGAAGTTCCTCATCGGAGCGGGTTTGGTCGGAGCGGGTCTCGTCTATGCGGGGGTAAGCGATAACTGCATGATGGCGTCGGTCCTTGGACGGATGCCCTGGAACGATCCGGAGAATGCGGCTGCATGAGTTCGCCGGCAATTGCCGAGGGTCTCGCCTTGGGCCTGGTCACCGGTGTGATCTCAGGCCCGGTCTCGTTCTGCCGGCAATCAAGCTCACCACCGTGCGTTGAACCGCAACCTATGAAAGGCAAACTGTAGGTCTTGCTCTTGCTGATTTAAATAGTTCTTTGCGTTCTGCTGATGCAGGAGCCAAACAAAAGCTCACCGGGTTTTCTTTGCATGGTCGTCAGTAATGCTGCGTTCCCATGCTAATGCCGCCGTTATTTGTGAGTAGAGGATACTCAATAGAAGATCGCGTGAAGTTATAGGCACTAAGCGGCCGTTCTATACTCCATCAGTTTTCTCAAGAAACCTTCCAAGGCACTTGTATCTCGTTCCCGTCCACTAGGGAAAGATGTGTGCGGAAATACCAAATCCTAGCTTATTAAATTTTGCAGCAGGGATTTGTGGTTAGGACATTGCATGATCCGCAAACGTCTCGCTCCTCTCCCCAGAAGGTAAATCAATGTGTCATACTTCGGTCACTTTTTGGGTCGCTTTTCGGTAAACCTTTGAAATATCAACAGGTTGCCCTACCATGATCTCGCTCGGGGGAGATTTTAGGACAAGGCTACAAACCTCGCATACCCCTGTGACAGATACAAACTGACTGGATCAACCTGTTTCAACTTTGGAGGACTTGTGCGTTTTTGTTCCCTGCCTTCTGCCGTTTCCGCTGTCTCCCTGTGCCTGCTCGCGGGCTGCGGAGGGTCTTCAAATACCTCCAGCACTTCTCCTAACCCTGCGCAGCCGGCTCCCCCGCCTGTCGCCGTTTCCAATCCGACACCGGGCATCGCATCCATCCAGCCTGCAAGCATCGTCGCCGGCTCCCCTGCGCAGACGCTCACCATCACAGGAACCGGCTTCATCGCCGCCTCGGTTGTGACCCTGAACGGCACCGCACTTCAGACGACCTACGCAAGCGCCACCATGCTCACAGCTGCCGTGCCGGCCCCCGCGCTTGCTTCCGGCCAGGTGGACACACTGACAGTCACCAACCCCGCCCCAAGCGGCGGAAGCTCCCCCATGAGCAGCCCGGTGAGCAGCTACAACATCACCAGCCCTGTGCCTGCGGTCGCGGGTCTTTCGCCGCAAAGCGTACCGCAAGGCCTCGCTGCCACTATCACCGTGAACGGGTCCGGTTTTGAGGCAAACTCTTCCGCGCAGTGGAACGGCTCAGGCCGTCCCACGACTTTTGTCAATGGAACCACGCTGCAGGTAGCCCTTACCGCTGCCGACGTCCAAACCTTCGGCTCAGGGCAGATCACAGTTAACAATCCCGGACCCGGCGGCATAGTCACCACGCCGGTCGCGCTTGCCATCCTGGCCGCCAAGCCCACGATTACTTCCATCAGTCCGTCGGCAGTAGCCGTCTCCACCTCAAACGTGCCGCGGCAGGTGTTCATCAGCGGCAGCGGTTTTGCTGCAACAGCAACCGTACAAGTCAATGGGCAGGCAGCTCCAATCAGCAGCCGGAGTGCGGCTTCTATTACCGTATCGCTACCTGCAGGTGACTTCAGCAAAGCCGGCTCGCTCGCGCTTATTGTCACCAACCCCGGTTCTCCGGCTGTTTCTTCAAACAGCGCCCTTCTTTCTGTGACTCAGCCCTCGGCTGCCGGGTTCAGAATCCAGCCCAGCTCTGCCCCGGCCGGCAGCCCGGCTACGACGATCACGCTTGCGGGCACCGGCTTCTTCCCTGATTCTGTTGTGCAATGGAACGGCATACCGCTTGCCACCAAGTACAACGATTCGTCAAGCCTTACTGCCGTGATTCCCGCTTCGTTCCTCGCAGGCTTTACAAACGCCAATATCGGCGTGGTCACCCCTGAAAGTATGGGCCCGGTGCCGCCGACCGATCCCTTCACCACCTACCTGGCATTACCAGTCAATGACATCGTCTACAACACGAAAGACGGCCTCATCTATGCTTCAGTCCCCGGCTCGGCAGGCCCCGGTCTCGGCAACAGCATCGCGGCCATTGACCCCACTACAGGCGTCATTCAAAAAACTATATTTGTCGGCAGCGAACCGAATCGCTTCACCATCTCGACCGATGGCACCCAGTTGTTTGTCGGCCTGGACGGGGCAGGGGCTGTACGACAGGTGGATCTCGCCGCCGGCACAGCCGGTGTACAGTTTTCACTCGGCGGAGGACCGGGCTTTTACAACACTCCTTACACAGCGCAAAGCCTTGCCGCGCTTCCCGGCAGTCCCAACTCTGTTGCCGTTTACGGTAGCAACGGTGTCGTCACCATTTTCGATTCCGGTGTAGCGCGTACTACTCCAAGCTCCGGGCTGGAGACGTACTTTACCAGCAATGTAGGAGGCCTGGCTTTCGGCAGTTCTGCGTCAAGCCTTTATCTCACTGCGGATGCTACAGGCAGCTACTTGTATGACCTTACAGTCGGTACCGGCGGCATCACTGCTTCCAAACAGCTTGCAACCGGCTACTACGGTACGAACTTGCAGTATGACAAGGGCCGTCTCTACGTGCCCACAGGCACCGTGCTCGATGCTGCTACCGGCAGCCAGCTCGGCCAGTTCTCTTCTACACCCAGTTACTCCAACACGCCCTCCGCTACCGGCGGCCCAATCGTTTCCGACTCTACCCTCAACCTGGCCTGGATCGTTCCCTCCAATCCAACTGCCTTAAACCAAATCCTCTCGTTTGACGAGACCAGCTTCAACCCTGTAGCGAGCCTCCCCCTTGGAAGCGTCGGCACGAGTAGCACTTTCTCCAGTGGACCGGCAGACCTTATCCGCTGGGGCCAGAACGGTCTTGCTTTCCGCACCGGCAGCCAGCTCTTTGTAGTGCAAGGCCCGCTTGTAAAGGATGTTTCAACTGCGCCGGCCGACCTCCTTGTGATTGCGCAGGCTCCAGCCGCTGCAACAACCGGTTCCGCTTTGACCTATACCGTACAGGTACAAAACCAGGGACCGAATGCGGCAACAGGTGCCACGCTGCTTTCGGTGCTGCCGCAGTCTGTCATCTTCGGCAGCGTCAAGAGCTCGCAAGGCTCCTGCTTCGGCACCGGGGAAATCTACTGTGACCTGGGTACGATTGCAAGCGGCAGCGCTGCAACGGTAACCGTGACGACTACACCTTCCACTTCGGGTACAGCGCAGCTCACGGCTGTTGCGTCCTCTACCAGCTACGATCCGGCAATAACCAACAACCAGGCCACTGCTAAAACAGCTGTCACCGGTAATCTTTTCAGCTCGCAGCCCATTGTCACCCAGCTTTCACCGGCCCTGGTCCAGGCAGGTGCCGGCACTTTTACACTGACTGTGAACGGCACCGGCTTCAGCAATGCTTCCACCGTGCTGTGGAACGGACAAGCATTGCCTACAACTTTCGTGAACGGCGGGCAGCTCACCGCTTCCATCGATACGTCCCTGGTGAAGCAGCTTGGCTGGTCTGAGGTATCAGTTTCCTCCGCTGCACCCGGCGGCGGCATATCGCCCACGCTCACCTTCAGCATCTACCAGCTGATCAACGTGCCGGCCAACGTGATGACCTATGATCCCTTCACGCGGAAGCTCTATGCAGCCCTGCCCAGCACTTCTAAAACCTTGGCCGGCAATAGCCTTGTCGCCATTGATCCAACTACCGGCAGCATCGGCTCCCCGGTGCAGGTCGGCAGCGAGCCCAACCTGCTGTCAGAAACCAGCGACGGCAACTACCTCTACATCGGCCTGAGCGGTGCCAAGAGCCTGGGCCGCTTCAACTTGTTGAACCAGTCGCTGGACCTCACCGTGCCCATTCCCACGACGGAGAGCTACCAAACCGGAAACGCCCCGGCTGTCAGCATTGCTGCCGTCCCCGGCTCAGACACCAGTGTGGCGATTGAGGAAAGCTTCTTCAATCAAATCGGTATCTTCGATATTGTCGGAAATACCGGTACATTCCGCAAGAAATTCTCTACCGGCTACTCAGGAGATAATCCTGTCTTCGTTGATCCTTCACATTTCTATGCTTATGACTCTCAAACATCAGGGGCAGAGTTCTACCGTTTCAGCATTGATAGTAACGGTGTCACACCTATTGATGGAACGAGCTTGTTGGGCTTCGGCAGTTTCGGCGGCCAGCTCGCAGTCGATGGCGGTCTTGTGTATGGTTCAGGCGGCGGTATTGTCAATCCTTCGACTACACCTCCATCGCAGATCGCCGTATTGCCTCTTGGCTCGGGCCTGTACCAGACTCCGCTGACAGGCGGCGGAACAGTTCCGTATGCCTCGGAATCAAAATCCTTCAACATCGGTGTCAATACAGCCGGAAGCGTGCTCAACTTTCTAGAACGCTTTGACACGCAACACTTCTTGCTGGAAGACCAAATTCCACTACCGGACAGTTCTGTCATAGGTTCCATCAAGGGAACGCGCTGGGGTCAGGATGGACTGGCTTACGTTCTTGAAGCCCAGCCAGGCGGCACCGCACCTTCACAAATCTTTCTGCTTCGCGGACCGTTTGTCTTGCCCGCGGAAGCCGTTGCGAACGCCGTACCAACCCTTACCGGCACCGATCACAGCACGCTCACAGCCGGGACCGGCAATCTCTACATCACCGCCACCGGCAACGGTTTTCTCCCCGGTGCCACGGTGCTGGTCAACGGCTCGCCGCGTACTACCGGTTTTGTCGACTCCGCACACCTTTCCGTTGCCGTTCCTGCCTCTGATGTCCAGAGCGCGGGCACTCTCACCCTTACCAGTCAGAACCCCGGTTCAGGGGCTTCCGGGTCTGTCTCCATCAACGTGCACTGATATCGAATGCAAGGTAAATCTTTGCTGTCATGAGTATCCTGACTCCTTCAGGGCTGCTGCAGATAGCTTTTCCCGCGCCCTTCTACCGGAACAAGGTGGGAGGGCGCATTTTTGCGGATGGCGGAAGTGGCAAAACAGTGGGATTTTTCGATCCTCGCCGTAAGCCTGGGCGCTTTCAATGCCACGAATCACGCGAACTGCATCACCTACCAGGGTGTCATCTCGTCCCCGGCATTTCGCCGACCATTGACAACAGGACCACTGCGGCAACTACAACTTAACGTAGCTCTGAATTTTTGAAGAGGCCGTGTATTCGGAGGGGCACGAGTGAAGCAGCAGAATTTGCAAATCGGAAGGTGGCAAGCTGCCTCGGTAGCGATTCTGCTTTGCCTCTTTGCTTTCCAGTTGATCCACGTCGCACGTGTCACCTCCAGCAGTTGGGACGAGGGCCATCACTTGTTCGACGGCTACACCATTTGGACCAGGCATGACTATCGCGCCAATGCCGAAGTACCGCCTCTCGTAAAGCTGACGGCTTCGCTTCCTTTGCTGGCCGAGCATCTTCAGGTTCCGACCGATCAGGGGAAGTCCCAGAGCATGGAAGCGTTCGTGGATGGAAGAGCTTTTCTCTTCCACAACGGCGTGAACCGGACCCTGTTTCCCGCGCGTATGGCCTGTATGGTCTTTGCGCTCGCGCTGGCATTGCTGATCTACGCCGCTGCCCTTGAAATGTTCGGCGTAGGGGTAGCTCTGTCGGCGCTCGCGTTCTTTATCTTCGATCCAACTTTTCTTGCCAACGGAACCTACGTAACGACCGATGTCGCCGGCGCGTGCTTCTTTTTTGCGACAGTGTTCGCTTTCTATCGCTACTCGAAAGCGCCTTCCCGGCTTCGCCTGCTTGTCACCGGTCTTGCTTTAGGGCTAGCCATGACAGCGAAGTTCACCGGCATCTTTCTCATTCCGATGCTTCTGTTGCCGGCGATTGCCGAAGCTGTTTCCGCCCGTAGTTTTTCCTTGCTCGGCAAGCGACTGGCGGCGTGCCTGGGCATCTTTTTTTGTGGGTGGCTGCTTATCTGGGCACTCTACGGTTTTCGATACGCCCCGGCACCGCCCGGCCAAGAGTTGAGGCCGCCGCTTTCGGCCTATCTGAAGACCATGCCGGACCCGGCACAGGGCCGCGAGTTGGACTTGATCGCACGGCTGCACCTTTTGCCGGAAGCTTACATCTGGGGCTTGGCAAACACAGAGAAAACGGCGTGGGAGGACACAACCTATTTTTTCGGACAGGTCTACCGGCATGGCATTTGGGAATACTTTCCGGCTGTCTTCCTCATCAAATCGACGCTGCCGCTGCTCATCCTGCTCTGCCTGGTTCCGTTCTTCCGGCATCGAATACCCGGCCTGGGCCGGCGCGAAGCGGCGTTTCTGCTAGTTCCTGTCGCGGTGTACTTTGCCGTCGTGATGCACGCGCAGATGGACATCGGCGCACGGCATCTCTTGCCTGTGTACCCATTCCTCTACGTGCCGGCAGCGGCTGCCGCTGCGTGGCTTCTGCGAAACGGCCCTGCTGGAAGAATTGCCTTCACTTGCCTTCTCCTATGGCAGGTGGTGACCTCGGTTCGCGTTTCACCCGCGTACATGGCGTACGGGAACGAGGCATGGGGTGGTCCATCACAGGTTCACAAGTACCTAAGCGATGCAAATGTGGACTGGGGTCAGCAGCTTCCGGCAGTCAAGGCCTACATCGACAAGAACCGCATTACGCAGTGCTGGTTTGCCTATTTCCCCGACGGGGCGATTGAGCCCTCCGATTACGGGATATCCTGTCACCGGCTCCCCACAGCTAGCGGACTCTGGTGGATGAATCTGCCCACGGACGTGCCGCCTGTCATCTCCGGCACGGTGTTTATAAGCGACGGCGTTCTTGAGGGATTCGAGTTTGGAGATGGCCGACTAAACCCCTACGGCAGCTTCCGTAAACTCACCCCGGCTACGGTCATTCAGCACGGGGTGTATGTGTACCGAGGGCAGTTCGCGGTCCCTCTCGCCTCTGCGCTCGTGGACGTGCGAAAAGCTCGCGCACTGCACACTGCCGGGCAGGCAGTCGCGGCCCTGGCAGAGGCGAGAGAAGCTGTGCGGCTCGCACCCGACTCGGCCACCGCGCAACTCGAACTCGCCGATCTTCTTGCCTCGCAGGAACAATGGCAGGATGCGCTGGACCACTACCGGGCCGCTTCCGATTCGTTCCATGCGAACCGGCCTGATCTACAGGAAGACCTGGCTCCTCAGATCCAGGCAGGGCTCATAAAAGCGCGGCAGCACACGTCTGCGTGATAGGGGTAGCTACAGTGGCCGGGAAGGAGAGTGCTCATGGCTGGATTTTAGCTCCGCTAAGCACGAGAGTGTTTGCCGTGTGCTGCCGATACCGGCGCACTAGCAGGTCAACGACGATGGCAGCCAGAAAGATGGAGTACAACCAGCTGTTTGCCCAGTAGTTCATCGGTGCAAGGTCTCTCAGGGTGATGGAGTATAGGTAGACCGCCGCCAGGGTCAGCACAATGACCGGCAGATATCCCGTGAGAACGGCAAACGGAACCAGCCACAGGAAGTACCAGACATAATGAGGTGAAAACAGTACCGTGAGCACACAGGCGATAGCGAGCGCAAAGCGGATGGCCTGCATCGGCGAGCGCGCCGAGCGGAACGCCCAGGCCGCAAGCGCGAGGAGGGCGATCACGCAAAGGCTGTTGTAAACGGCAGGCCAAGCGTGCACGTGGAAGGTGCGGTTGACAAGCGAAAGCAGGAAGTAGCGATCGCCGCTCGACATACCTTCTTCACTTACATAGCCGGTAAGGAAGCCGAACACGCCCAAGCCTACGCTTGAGTACGCCGCGTACCCGGCCAGGACAATCGCCGCGCACACAGCCATAATTCTCAACCTGACGCGACGTTCCGTATGCCGCACCAGCGCCGGCCACAGCACCAGCGGAAACAGCTTGACCGTGGCCGCTGCCGTAACCCACAGGGCAGCAGTCATGGCTTTGCCTCGCAGTCGCGCTAGTGTTGCCAGCATCAGCAGGCCGATAGCAGCCGCATCCAGGTGGCCGCTGCTGCCGATCTCCCACACGCACAGCGGGTGCCATGCATAAAGCAGGATTTCCTCGCGCCGCCGTCCGAATGCCGTCAGCATCTCCATCATGGCCCAGCAGGCCACACCCTCAAAGCCCACCATGGCCAGCTTCATACAGGTTTCCGTGTCGGCGATGCGCGTTACGGCGAGGAACAACACTTGCGCGCCGGGCGGGTAGATGGTTTTGGCATAGTCCTTGCGATTGATGACCCGGTACACCTCATCGTCGCGTAGCTTTTGGAGGTGCCGGTCCGAGGGCACGTAGCGATACGGGTTGATACCCGCGCCCTGCACACGGCCGTCCCACACGTACCGGTCTACATCGGTTGAAAGAAAATTCGGTACGAGCACCCCAACCAGCCGCGTTGCAACTGCCACGCCCAATACAATACGGAGTG
>CAXSFX010000123.1:0-11349 GCA_964236655.1 uncultured Acidobacteriaceae bacterium
GAGTAATGTCCTGCACGACCTCACGCACATTACCCACAATCGGCAGGGCTTTTGCGGTGACGTCTTCAGTAATCTTTAGGATCTTCTTTAAAGCAATAGTCACAGCAAAGTAAAGTCCAAGAAAGACTCCAGCCTGAATGACAACGCTGATGACAACGGCGATGGTAAAGATGAGCTGCAGATTGTAGGACGCTGGCATGGTCGAGGCTCTCGAAGAATTTGGGGTTAAAGTGACTCAATGTTAAAGGAAGTGCGGGAGGCAGATGGACTTGCCTCCTCGGACCTGCTGTTTAGCTAAGGGTTTCAGTACCCGGAATGACGATCTGCTTCGGCAAGGGCGCAACTGTGGTCTCGTTGTAAGCCTGTTTACCGGCTTCAAAGGACGCAGCCAGTTTTTCCTTCTGCTCAGCAACAGCTTGCACGCCTTGCGTGTAGGTGTCGTTGATCTTCTGGCGACCGGTTTCAATCGTTTCCTTCGCGGTACCTACAAGACTGCCTGCCTGTTCCTTGGCGGCACCGACCAGAGTACTTGCCTGTTCCTTGCCGACATTAACGTACTGACTGGCCTGCTCCTTGCCTTGTGCTGCGTACTGGGCTGCCTGCTCCTTGGTACGTGCGGCGTATTCGGCGGCTGTGCGGGTAGCTTCGCGTGAGCGCTGGCGGACATATTCGGTTGAGCCGAGCGCGGTTTCCATCAGCTCCTCGCGTGTTTGCTGACCGGGACGTGGAGCATAAAGAACACCTAGTAACGAGCCCAAACCAAGACCTGCGAGAAACCAGCTAAATGGGCTACTGCCTTCAGAACTTTTCGACATTGTGGTCTCCTTTTTGCAAAAGACAGTTTTCTGCTGAAACTCCTGCGGTAACAAGAGCAGGAAGCAGTTATCCCGGTGGTAGATGCAGTCATTGCGTTTTGTGCTGTACCCGGTTCGGGCCAAACGCAAAACGGCTCCGCATGGTGCGGAGCCGTTCCGTTGTATTCAAGCGTACTGACTTCGCTTGACGCTTACTGTGCGCAGTTGGTCGCCAGTGGGTTGGCAAGCGGGGTGTTGTTGGCAGTGCCCCCGCATCCGGAAGCTCCCAGCAGACCGACAGCGAACAGCACGATCAACAGTGAACGGAAGCGACGGCGACGCGCAGGCAGGCAAAAGAACAGTGCGGAGCAAAGCACTGAATTGCCGCCGAACGCGAGCAGCAGCAGCTTGTTTGAGCCTACAGGGGCTGCTGAAGCCGTGGGCGGCGCGGTGTATGTACAGGCGACAGAGGCAGTGCTGTTGTAGTTACTGTCACCCGCATAGTTTGCGATCAATCGACTGCTGCCGCTTTGCAATGCCGAGTAGGGCACGGTAAAGGTAGCAAGCTGTGCCACGGTGCCGTTGGCGAGAACGCCGTTTGCGACAGTTCCGGTAAATGAAGTGCCACCTACTGAAAGCGTGATAGCTCCTGAGGGCGCTGCGGCTTCACTATCCGTATCCAACTCGATAGTTAATGTTCGATTCCCGTTTGCCGCGGCGGCTGCGGTACCGACGTGTACAACAGCTGTAGTCGCACCCTTGTTGATAGTCAGCGGAAAGGTTCCACTGTTGCTGCTGGCCAGGTAGCTACTATCGCCGGCATACGAAGCTGTGAAGCTGTACGTACCCGGTGTCAGGTTATAAAGCGGAAATGCTGCAACACCCTGGCTGTTAACTGCTTGGGGATTTGGGTTTACTCCACTCGATTGCAAAAGTGCGGCAGCCGCGCCATTGTTCAAAAGAGTTACTTGACCCGTTGCGTTTCCATGGAAGGTAGTACCGGCGGAGTTTTCCGGGACAGCGTAGGCGAAGCTGTACTGTCCATAACTTGCAGTCGTAGCAGTGCCCGCAGTGGAGTTGGTAGTGGACGTACCCGCATTCGGGTCAACAATAGTGATTTGGAATGAGGGGATACTGGCTTCCGGCGTAATGCTGACCGAGATTGGAGCAGACGTGGTGCTGGGGGAGTTTTTCACATCACCCTGGTAGTACGCCTGGATCGTATAGTTGCCGCCCGGTAGATTGACAGCACTGATAGAGCCTGCCCCCTTTGTGAGCGGAACCAGTTCATTCACAGCCAAGCCGCCTGAGCCTAGCGGACTGGTAATCGAAACACTGCCGGTTGCTGATGTTGGATTCACCTGTGTAGACAGAGTGACCGGGGTGCCATGCGGGACACTGATGCTGGTAACAGCCGCGTTATTGACCTGCGCGGTAAGCGCAATCGTGGTGGACGCAAATTGCACCTGATCCCAGGCATTGACCAGTTGTGCAACATCCACGCTGCCGAGCCCGGTGGCAAGATCGTAGCCGGTTGTGGCGTTGTAGCCGTTCAGGAAGTTATTGGTTCCGCAATTGGGCGATGGCGCAGCTGCCGTCGCTGTTGCGCATGGTACAGAGATGTTGCCGGCCGTGATGTCGTGAAAAATGCTGCTGTGGTTTGCGTTCGTGGCAAACAGGTTGTAGATGGTGTTGTTCGCCAGACCGAGCCGGGTATTCGGCGTAGTCCCAAGCGACTGAATCACCATGGCCAGCATACCCGCAAAGGCTGGCGTTGAAGCCGAGGTACCGCCGATCTCACTAATCTGAAACGAGCTCGCTGCACTGCCCACGCAATCCGTTGTGCCTGCCGTTTCACTGGCGTTGACTGTGCCGTCAGCGCATAGAGCCCAGGTGGCATTGTGCTCGTCACCGGGCGAGGCAAACAAGGAGACATCCGGAATGTAGCGAACGCCCGCCGGTGCAGTAGTGTCTGCAATGGAAAGGCCGGACTGAAAGGATGGCGTGGGGTAACCGGTAGGTGCAACCAGGCAGTTGCCGTTTGTGTCAACCGCGCCGTTACAGATACCCGCAGTGCTGGCTCCACCACTGCCGGCCGCCAGGATGGGCGTAGTACCACCGTTCCCATCGGGATACTGCATCGGCGTATCGGCTGTGTAGTTGCCTGGGGGGTTCAACGTGATGCTAATGGAATCATTCCAGGGATTTTCTGGAATGTAGCCCAGTGCCGTTGTGGAGTAGACATTGCCGGTGACCGAGTTGGCACCGCTTACATACTGTGTAAAACTCGTCGCGAGCACATCGAAGTCTGTACCGCCTACAGCGATGTCATAGGGGGTTGAAGCATAACCGCTGACAGCAAGACCGCCTGTAGCCTGTGCAGCAGAGCCACCGTCACAGCCGGCAGAGCCCGTGTCACCGGAGGCAACGGTGACGGTGATACCCTGCGCGGCAGCCTGCTGCCATAGCTCGCTGACAGCCTGATTGCCGGTTGTACCCAGGTCGCGCTCACAGGAACCGAAGCTGAAACTCAGGATAGCCACCTTGTTGTCCTGGACCGCGCGGTAGGCTGCGTCTGTGGCTCCATCCTGTAGGTTGCTGTCGGCGCTTGAGTAGAAGTAGATGTTCGCACCCGGAGCAAGTGCGGCAGAAAATTCAGAATCGACCAGTGCCTCTACAGCCCCACCACCTGCGAGAACGCCGGGATCTACACCATCAATAACAAGCGTGGGAGCTACAGGCGAGGCTTCATTCAGAAACAGCCGCCGGTAGTTCAGATAATCGGCAACCTGCAAGTCCGAGTTGCCGACCAGGCCGAGGTTGACTCCTGCACCGGTTTGTTGGGACGTCCCTTTGTAGTTGCTATTGAACACATTGGGTGAGTCATAAATCGTTGCCGCATCACCCGGGGTTAGAAACAAGTACGTGCTTTTGCCAATTGGCCGGGTGAGCAGGGGGGTCGTGCTTGTCTCCGCAACCGCCTGCAAGCGACCGGCTTGCCTCTGTACCTGTACGCTGCCCTGCAGCACATGCTGGGGCTTGCTGTGGAAGTCATTCAGCCGGGCAACACCTGCCACGACCAGTGCCAGCGCAGCCGGGATTTGCGGATCGCTGACGTTGCTGTAGTGCTGCACACCATTCACAACATAGGAGTGCATGCCGGTGTGGAATGCCTGCGTGACCTGTGCGAAATTGCCGGAAAACTGGATCAGGTTGCGACTGGCCGGTACGGCCTCGATTTTGAAGCCCTGGCTCTGAAGCCACGTTTCTACGGTCTGCAAATCCTGATCGGCCACACCGAACTGCGCGCCGTAGCTTGCGGGTGTAAGCCACTTGTGAAAGCTGGGCGAGTTGGGGTCCTGCAAGCCGCCAAGGTAAGCGCGCAGGGCCACCTGCTGCGTAGGGCTGCGCTTGAGCAGCAGCTGCATCTTGCCGGTAGCCATGTTGCCGGGGGCTACACCCTGGTCGTAGCGGGCCTGCGCCAGCGGATGGATGTTCCCTTTAAGGGTCACCATGGACCCAGCGGCAACCGGTCCAGTGATCCGCACGGTGGGCACGGCAAGCGGCTCGAAAAGGGACTGCCCATGTGCAGCATTCCAAGGTAGCGCCAGGGCTGAAACGATGCCGGCGCAGGAAAGAAGTTGAGAGAAGAGTCTAAGTCGCATGCGGGTCCAGTGATCCTGTTCTTGAAAGCAAATCATGCCGGCGTCGCAGGACGCGCAACGATTGTTATGAAGTTGATTGCTGCGCTCGTTCTACGGCAGCAAAAGAGCCAAGTCAAGGCACGCTGGTACCGTAGCGCCAGATGCACGGTAAGACAGGAGTTTGGGAGGGAAAGTTGCGGTGACTGGGAAATCTTTTTCCACCCGGCAGCAAACGGTGCTGCCGTCAAGTCCAATATGGAGCGCCTTTCCACAGGCAGTTCGCACAACATTGACACCGCGCCCGGTGCACTTTAGCTTTCGTAGAAGAGCCGCAATTCCAAACCTGACGCTGCCTGCTGCATACAGTGTCTGCCTTGGATTCGGCCCGAGGTGGCATGAACCGACACTCCCGCCCGTTTCACAACGCGCAGTACCTTTTGCTTTCTGCCTCACTCCTGCTAGGCGCAACGGCAGCATATGCCCAGACAGGCCCGGACCCAACCTCGGTAGCCGCGCTCAAGGCAAGCGAGCCGGATGCAGCACGCGAACTGGCTGGATTTGAAGGGCGCACCACCGTCAAGGTGCTGCCGAACGGGCTTACGCTGGTGCTATGCGAGCGCAAGGGCGCGCCGGTATTTTCCTACTACACCATTGTGGATGCGGGCGATGCGAATGATCCCGGACAAGATTCCGGCCTGGCCCACATGTTTGAGCACCTGGCTTTCAAAGGTACTGAAGACATCGGCACCACGAACTACCCGGCTGAAAAAGCAGCTCTCGCCAAGCTTGAAACTGCCTACATTGCGTATGACACCGAGAAGCTGAAGCGTGTAGGCCAGGATGCCGCAAAGCTGAAACAGCTGCACAGCGACTACGAAACCGCTGAAAAAGATGCGAACCGGTATGTGATTCCGAATGAATTTACGGAGATCGCGGAAGCCAACGGCGCGAACGGATTGAACGCCCAGACTTCGCTTGATGACACACGATATTTCTGGTCCATGCCTGAAAACCGTATGGAGCTATGGGCTTATCTTGAGAGCGACCGCATCGCACACCCGGTGCCCCGGCAGTTTTATCGAGAGCGTAGCGTGGTCGAGGAAGAGCGACGCCTGCGTGTCGATAACAGCCCCACCGGGCGGCTGGTAGAGCAGTTTCTGGCGGCAGCCTATGCGGCGCATCCATATGGGCGGCCTAACGTAGGTTGGCAAAGTGAACTTGACAACATCACGGCGACGGAGGCGGCTGCTTTCCATGCGAAGTATTATGTGCCGTCAAATATCGTGATTGCCGTGGTCGGCGACTTCTCGAACAGTGACACGCTGCCGCTACTGCAAAAGTATTTCGGCGCGATTCCTGACGGCGGCCCCAAGCCGCAAGGCGTCATCACGGTTGAGCCGCCGCAGACCGGGGAACGCACGGTAAGCCTGCAGGACCCTTCGCAGCCGACCTATCTTGAGGGTTACCACCGGCCCGACTACCATGACCCGGATGATGCGGTGTATGACGCAATTCAGGACATTTTTTCCAATGGCCGTACATCGCGGTTGTACCGCAGCCTGGTTCGGGACCAGCGGATTGCGGTGGAAGCGGAAGGGTTTACAGGTTTTCCGGGAGACAAGTATCCGGGGCTGTTCGGCTTTTTTGCAGTACCCGCGCCGGGCCATGGTAATCCGGAATTGCGCACGGCCATTCATAAGGAGATCGACAAGCTGCGAACTACTGATGTCTCCGACGCAGAATTGGCGATGTACAAGACGCGCACCCGCGCGGCCCTGTTGCGCGGCCTGGCAGAAAACCAGGGACTGGCAGAGCAGCTGGCCGTTACGCAAATGCGCTACGGTAACTGGCAGGAGCTATTTCTTCAGCTGAATCGAGTAGACAAGGTGAGCAAGGCAGACATACGCAGGGTGGCAAACAAGGTGTTTACTTCTACCAACCGCACCTACAGTGAGATTGACCCACCGGCACAGGCGGCAAGTGCTGCACCCGAGACAACCAGGCCGGCAGGCACGCGATGAAGCACCTTTTATGTGTCTGCGCGCTCGCGCCTCTACTTCTGGCCGGCTCTCTAGCGGCGCAAACAGCCCACCCGGTCATTCCCCCGGACGCACGCCAGGCTGCCCAGCCCGGCGCGTGGGAGCAGCTGAACGTGCCGCCGCTTGCGCCTTTCAAGCCTACGGAGCCGAAACGAATCAACCTGCCCAATGGTGCCGTGCTATTGCTGACCGAAGACCACGAGCTGCCCTTCATCGACGGTTTTATACAGATACATGGGGGCAGCCGTGACGTGCCTGCGACGAAGGCCGGCCTGGCTGGACTCTATGGTGAAGTATGGCGCACCAGCGGTACTGCCAAGCTAAGTGGTGATGCGCTCGATGACTTGCTTGAAGCCAAGGCAGCCAAGATCGAAACCTCGGCGGACGTAGATTCAAGTTCCATTTCCTGGTCAAGCCTGAAGGGTGACAGCGACCAGATGCTGGGGCTGGTCATGGACCTGCTGCTGCACCCGAAATTCGATCCGGGGAAGCTGCAGCTGGCCCAGCAGGAAGAGATTGCCGGTATCCTGCGCCGCAACGATGACGGGGGCAGTATCGCCGGGCGTGAGGCTGCCAAGCTGGTGTACGGCAAGGAGAGTGCTTACGGGCGTACAACGGAGATTGCTTCAGCCATCGGTATCACCGTTGCCGACTTCGAAGCGTTCCATACAAAGACCGTTGTGCCCAACAACATGATCGTAGGCATGGAGGGTGACTTCGACGCATCGGCCATGGAAGCGAAGTTGCGAGCCGCCATCGGTTCCCTGCCGAAAGGCGCTCCGCTGCCGAAACCCGCCGAGAGCTTCCCCGGACCAAAGCCCGGCCTTTACCTGGTTGACAAGAAGGACGTAAACCAGAGCAACATCTTTATCGTAGGGCTGGGTATCCGACGCGACGATCCTGACTTCTACACACTGTCAGTTCTCAATGAGATTTTCGGCGGGGGCTTCGGCTCACGGCTGTTTCAGGATGTCCGGACCAAGTTGGGACTGGCTTACAGCATCGGTGGCGGCTTCGGTTCGGCCTACGATCATCCGGCAATGTTTCGTGTAGTCGCTTCGACCAAAAGCGCGAGCACGGAGGCAGCTACGGCGGAGATGCTGAAGCAGACCGCCGATTTGAAGAGCACGCCTTTCACTGAAGATGAGCTGAAACTGGCCAAAGATCAGGTTTTGAACGGCTTCATCTTCAATTACGACACGCCGGACAAAGTTCTGGATGCGACGGCACGGCTACTCTTTTACGGCTACCCGGCGGACTACCTGGAGCGTTACAGGGCAGGCGTTGAAAAGGTCACCGTGGCAGACCTGGAACGGGTTGCAAAGACACGGGTCGATACCTCCAAGCTGGCCGTGGTAGTGGTCGGCAACCAGGCAGAGTTTGAAGAGCCGCTATCGAAACTCGGTATCGGAGCCGCCCAGCCTATCGACATCACGATCCCGGTTCCGGAGGAGCTGCGTAAACAGCTTGGCGGCGCGGGGCAGCAGTAGCTCCAGCAGATCCTTGGCACCTTAAATCCTTGGCACCTTATAAGAAGAGGGGGCAGCAAAATGTCTCTTGCAATCGCTGTCATGGCCGCCGGTAAAGGCACACGTCTCAAATCAAGCCGCCCCAAGGTGCTGCACTCGATTGGGGGTAAACCTTTGCTGCAGCATGTTCTCGATGCCGCGCTGCAAATAGTGCCTGCCGCAGACATTTACGTTATTGTCGGTCACAAGGCGGAGCAGGTGCGCTCTGCCGTGGCGCAGAGCGGTGTACGCTTCGTTGAGCAAACCGAGCAGCTCGGCACCGGCCATGCAGTGCAGCAGGCGCTCGGTGTGCTTGCCGGGTACGACCATGTATTGGTGCTATCAGGCGATGTGCCGCTGCTACAAAGCAGCACCATTGCCGCATTACGCAATTTGCACCTAAGCGAACATGCTGCCATGACCATCCTCTCAGCAGCCGTGGAAAATCCTTTCGGTTATGGCCGCATTGTGCGCCGCAGTGCAGCAGGAGCTGAAGTCCAGGCGATTGTTGAACAGAAATCACTCACGCCGGAGCAGGTTCTGATCCACGAAATCAACTCCGGCATTTATGCATTTGCCGTCAAGCCGTTGGAAAAATATCTCAGCCGCATTGAGGCCAACAACGCCCATGGTGAGTTGTACCTGACCGACATGGCCGGCCTGCTGAACGCAGCGGGCGAGCGGGTGCTGGCAATGACAGCTCCATACCCTAGCGAAGTGCTCGGCGCAAATACCATTGCCGAGATGATGGCACTGGACACAACCATGCGCCTGCAAATAGCAGAGCGTCACATGGCAAACGGCGTCACTATTTTCGCGCCGGAGTCTGTAATCATCGATGCAGAAGTCACCATCGAGCCCGATGCCATCCTGGAACCGTTTGTACAGCTTCGGGGTGCAACGCGGGTAGGCAGCGGCACAACCATCCGCTCCTACTCCGTGCTTGAAGATATGGTGGTAGGCCGTGGCGTGCTGATTCGCCAGGGATGCATCCTGACCGGCTCCGAGGTGCGCGACGGCGCATTGCTGGGTCCCTACGCGCACTTGCGCCCTGCCAGCCTGGTCGAGGAAGGGGCGCACGTCGGCAACTTTGTGGAGCTCAAGCAAACACACATGCACCCGGGCGCGAAGGCAAACCATCTTGCCTACCTGGGTGACTCCGAAATCGGAGCAGGTGCAAACATCGGTGCGGGTACCATCGTGTGCAACTACGACGGGGTCAACAAGCACCGGACACAGGTTGGAGCAGGCGCGTTTGTAGGCAGTGACTCTGTGCTGGTTGCGCCGCTCAGCATTGGAGCAGGCGCGTATGTGGCTGCCGCATCCTGCATTACAGAGGACGTTCCGGAAAACGCGCTGGCGCTGGGGCGATCCAGGCAGGTCAACAAGGAAGGTTGGGCCACGAGGCGGGCCCAGCTTAAAAAAACGGAGCAGAAATAGTTCTGGCCGGTTCAACCTGTCAGGAGGCGATGGCCTCACGCATACGGAGCGCACTCAACGCATTGCGCATGCGGATGCGTGCTGAAATCAGCGTTTGAAGCACTTCCCCTTCCTCGCAGCCCAGAAGAATTGCGATCCGACCGGGCGGGTAGCTTTCCACATCGCGCAGCAGAAAGGTAAGCCGTTCACGGGACGGTAGCATCGCCACTGCTTCCTCCAGGTCTGTACGCCGTATCTGGCCGTAGCGTAAATCGGCATCCACATCCGGCTTTGCGGGCGCTTCCGGTGTTAGCGACAAATGCTCTTCAAGCTCGCGCAGCAACGCATGGTCAATCCCGGCGGCATCGGGCTCCGATGCCGCAGTAAAAGCCTGTACAAAAGTTCCGGTCAGGATGTCCTCGGCAAGCCGCTCGTTGGCGGTCATGTAGTAGGAAATGGAAAAAATCCTGTGCCGATGTGTTTCATAGATATCGCGCTGTTTTTGCTGTTCAGTACGCTGCTGCGCTTCCGCAACAGCAATTGTGTGGCTCCCCCGTAACTGCTTATCCCATTCAAACAAGTGCGACTCCTCTTACGCTTCAATGTGATTCTAGATGCCGGGATGGTGATTTCACATTTTTACCTAGCGAGGTAATGGGCGACTGTATCTACCGAGGACAGTAGCACTCGCTCTGCTGCAATATAGCCGATTACCTGCTTCTTTAACATCTGAATGTACTGCATGAGCGACAACGTTCGACTCGCACGCAGGCATGAACGATGAGCAGTTCTCACCATTTTTCAAGGAACTGCCACTGAGCAAAACAAGATTAGCATTATCCTTCTATTGCGCTGTCTGAAAGCGGCTCCGAAAAAGAATACTCGATCTCGTGGAGGATCGTCATCTGCAGCCAACTGGGAGCCGGACGCCTCTATCAGCAGTCCTCATCACAGTAACCAATTTGCTAAACCTTTGTTTCCAATACCAAGACCTGTGAAGTGACTTGCCTGACAGAAAACAGCTTTTTTGCGTTACTATCGAACGCAGAATTACCGCTTCCTGCACGCTTTGCTTGCATGTAGCCGCCTAATATTGGGTGAATATGCAGCCCGAAAAGGATAAGAGACATGGCTGCCGAGAAGATTCTGATCGTCGATGACGAACAGCTGACACGTACATTGCTGGTGACTCTTCTTCGTAAGGAAGGTTACGTGGTGGAAAGTGCACGTGACGGCGAAGATGCAATGCGTGTACTCGCCGTAAAACCCGTCGATCTTATCGTGACGGACCTGATGATGGGAGGGGCGGACGGCATGCGACTGCTGGAGTTGATTCGCGGACGGCAGTTACAAACGCCCGTCATCATGGTGACAGCCGTGCATGAAGTCACTGCGGCTATTGCTGCTATGCGCAGGGGGGCATTCGATGTAATTTTAAAGCCGTTTGAAAAAGCCGTCCTGCTCGACTCCGTGGCGCGAGGGGTAGCATTCGGCAATACCAAGCGCCGAGATACTACCTATCGCAACAGCCTGGAACATCTTGTAGAGGCCCGCACCAGCCTGCTTCGTGAAGCGGTCTTTGAGCTGGAACGCTCATTTGACACCACGTTGGAAGCGCTTGGCGATGCGCTTGACTTGAAGGACCCTGAGACGGAGGGGCATTCGCGCCGTGTGACGGCGTACACCATCGCAGTGGCGCGAGCGATGGGAATAGAACCGACGGACATGAAGACGATCAAGCATGGTGCATTCCTACATGACATCGGAAAAATGGCAGTTCCAGACGCGATCCTGTTGAAGCCGGGCAGATTGGACCCTGAAGAAACGCTGATGATGCGCAAGCACTGCTACCTCGGCTACCAGATTGTGTACAAGATTCCTTTCCTGAAGGAGGCCGCCGATATTGTGTACAGTCATCAGGAGCATTTCAACGGTGGCGGCTACC
>CAXSFX010000124.1:0-11348 GCA_964236655.1 uncultured Acidobacteriaceae bacterium
CCTTAAACAGTTTGTGTCCTGCTCCCTCCCGAATTTTCTTGAGCTGTACAACATCGTCCCAGAAGGTGATGAGCGTTACATTAAGGCCGGCTCCCAGGAGGTCGCTTTGTAAACTTGCAATTTGCGTGCTCTTCCCGGCACCGTCAATTCCTGAAAAACTGATGAATATGGGTCTCGGTGGCTGCGGCATAATGGTCAGTGCGGCCGAGACGAACTGGAAAGAGAGGCAGCTGTCACTACCCCGATAGCAACAGCTGCACCTATAATGAGCCCAATGCGAAGCGCGTAGGAACGGGTTCGACGCTGCTTCGCAGGGGCGATGGCAGCCCCTGCCGGTCTCGACGCCGGATTGCCCCCGGAGCGGATCACTGGAGCAGCTGCGGTCCCCACCGGGGCTGATGGAGTTTCCGCCGGTGTCTGGGCTTGGGCGGGCTGCTTAACCTCGGGCGTGTCTGGTGGGACTGGTTGAACCGGAGCGGGTAACTGGTTCGCATTTGTCTGCGGAGCAGGTTCCTGCGTGACTGCCTGCGGGGGCGACAGGTTTGCCGCGTAAGCAAATGGCGCTGCCAGAAAGAGCACGAGATATAAGGCAATTTCGCGATCAAACCTGGCAATAGGGCTTCTCATGGCTACATCCTAGCGCACTCCCTGTAGTTATTGAGAGCTTCAGGAGATACAGCACGCACTTGGGTCACCAAGGATGTCATGGAGAACTTACAAAGCTACTTGTAACTTCTCCCTTAAAAAGCTCCATGACGAGACTGCATGCAACTGGATCCTGATTCTCGCGCTTACAAGAAAATGGCTCTAGGCTGCGTTTCTCGATCTTAGCGAGAAGTCCATCGGGGCTGCCGCATGCTGAAAGTCAAGGCTGAAGTAGCTGGAGAAGCTGCGGATGGCGGCAGCCGGTGTCGGATACATCTCAAACAGACGATGTGCCTGAACATTGCGCAGGGCCTCTTCATGGGCATCGGTTAATCCTGCTAGCTTTACATCTCCATTGCTTTTCATAGCTGCTTCAAGACAGCAAAGCAGTAGATGCGTGGTCGCATCGTCCATAGTGTCGATCTTGGAGCAATCGAGAACGAGACGGGGGCGCTCTCCTGTAACAAACGGTTGAAGAGATTGCAGGAAGCGGCGTTCCTCTGCTGCTGTCACCTGGGCGGGAATCTGGTGTACTGTGACCGAATTTACTTTATGTAGCATAATTCTCCTTTTTTAGATGCAGGGTTTGTGAATATCTTAACTTTTTGAAGCAAAACCGGCCTGCGGACCCGCTGACAGCCTGACCTTTTTGAGGAGCTTGGTCAACTCCGCTTCCGGGTTACGAGCAAGGTGCCGCAGCAAATGGCTGCCATACCGAACAAGAGTACGAAGATCGGTCTTGTACCAGCAGCACTGCGCCATCTTCGGCGACAAGCCGCATAGAAACCGAAGCTGCTGCATCTGCCCTTCCAACACAGCGGCGACGAGCCGGTGATTTCCATCGATGATTGCCAAAGGCTCGGCTTCATCAAGGCCTATGAGCAGCACGGAACCCATTTTTTGCTTCTCTTCCGCTAGGCACTCGCGGATAGAAGTAATCTTCGAGAAAAGTGGATCCACTGTGAAGCGCGGCTTGCTGAGGTGTTTGGCTATTTCCTGGATTGCGAAATTACCATGGGCAAGTTTCCGCCATTGCGCCCTGGGGAAAACACGAATGCGGGCAAGATCAACCTCCCTTAACTCGGCTTCATACCATTCCGTGTCTGCCGGAATTTCTTTCCATAGTGCCAAGTGGCGAATGGAGAACAAGGCGCGTCGCTTTGCACTTTCATCCTCGCTTTCAAGATTGGGCTCATACACGATGTGCTGCAGCTCTTGATGGTATTTGCCGTAGCTTTCTTTCCCGAAATCACTCTTCAGGAACTCTGCTATGACATCATCCTCAGAAACGCGCCGGATCAGCCGGATTGGAGCGGAAAGGGCTTGAGTCGGCTTCTTTTGCTCTCGCAAAGCTGTACGTAGAAACGGAGTGGCAACCAGCAGGAGCATGAGAGAAACAAGGACCAGCTGCACGATGATGACTTGCTGCAAGGAAGAGTGATACTCACAGATGCCTGCGATAATGAGGCCGCTGAATGCCAGCTGTACCCAGCTTGTATTTGCGATCTTGTACGACATTTCATACGTAATCATGACGGCGCTCAGGGAATAGATGACTGTCATGAGGGCGTACAAGGCCAGAAGGTATGGAAAGCCGTATCGACCGGGGAGCAAGAAGCCTGGACCGAACAAACTCGACCAGACAGTTGCAGGCGCAAGCCATAGGCCTGCTGCGAGGACGATTCCAATTCCCAGCACCAGCAGGAGCGAGGTCGAGATCAATGACAGACTCTTGCGCTCTTCATCTCGGGTGCCGGCAACAACCGGCACCATGCTGTTTACAACTGCCTGGCAGAGAGCAAAAATCACCCGCCCTACCATTGCGACAACAGCATATAACCCGGCTGCGTTCGGCGTGAAGAAATGCTTGACCAGCACGATGTCGCAGTTGTTGATCAACACCTGCCCTGAAAAGAAAATCATGGTGTGGGCTAGTTCACGGTGAACACTGCCGAAACTCAGGGGCTTGCGGGGCAAGGCGGTCGAAAGTTCAGCCCGGCGTGGTGCGATAATAAAGTAGGCTACGGCCACCGCAGCTGCATTGGCTGCAATGACACCTTCCACGCCGTACCCTAAACCGGCCATCAGCACAGAGCCTCCAAGCCGGATGACACCTTCAAGCACCAGGTTTGTAGCCAGACTGCGGAAACCGTATGCACCCTGTACCAGACCTCGTCGACTTCCGAGGGGAATGTAGAAGACGCTCCCGGCGGCGAGCAGCACCACAAGAGTTGCGCTGGACAGGTGCAGGTAAGACGCTATGTTGTTCCGAAAGACAAGCAGCGCAGCGGCAATCAACAGCCCCGACATCCATGCACTGCGTTCAAAGCTCCGTAGATCAACAGCCTTGCCGTTGACCAGGCCCTTATCGGCACCATCGCGTGCGACAGCCTTTGCCGACATGAGCTGGTAGGAAAGTGTTACCGCAGAGATAAGCGTCAGCAATGTATATACGGCAGTTGCTTGCCCAAAACCGCTCGGCCCAAGGAACCGGGCTACTGCGACGTTGTAGGCAAGATTGATCGCAGCGGTTAGGCCGGAGCCGGAGAGCAGTACAAAACTTCCCCGTACAATACGAGTGTGGAGAGCTTTCGGGTTGGGTGATGGCATCGTCATTGTGCTTCGGGCCTTAACCGGCTATGAGTGTAAGTATCGGCCATTTATGTCGAATCAACAGTGCGAAAAGTATGCCACAAAGACTTTGATGATTTTTACTGTATGGTTGTGAGTCATTCCGTGTATATCGGTCACTATACAAGGGTTATCGCTCATCGTAGGAATATATATTGAAATTACCTGCTTGCAGGGAAGGTAACTTTTATGCAGCACCGTGTACTTCTTGCTCTACTTTGCTTTTTGTTGACATCCCGCGGATGCTCTGACGCGCAGCCGCAGCCGGTACACCTGACCCACGCAGCGACCGGCAAGGTACCCGACGTTATCGCTCTCTATGAGGCGTGGTTCGGGCAGCCCAACCATATTGCTGTCGGATACTCGTCGGACGATCCGGAAGTGCTTCGGCACCAGATTGACAAAGCCAAACACATGGGCATTTCCGCCTTTGTGCTGGATTGGTATGGGGACCGCGACCCCCTTGCGGAACGCAGCTATGCGCGCATGCAGCCGCTGGCAGCCAAGCAGAAGTTCCACATTGCAATGATCTACAGCGAAACGGATCCCGAGGTCGGTGCCACCGATGAAGTGATCGCCGACTTCACGCGGTTTCATGAGACCTACCTTTCCGCTGACGCACCCGGGCACGAAGCCTACTTGACCTATGATGGACGCCCCATGATCTTTGTGTTTCCAAAGGGAGGTCACACGAACTGGGACAAGGTGCGAGCCTCGGTAAACAAGTGGAATCCGGCACCGCTGCTGATTGATGAAAATCTTCCCGGGCAGTATGCAGCGGACTTTGACGGCTTTTACGCATGGCCGAATCCAGGTCCAAAAGGGTGGTCCGCAGACGGCAGCAATTGGGGTTACGACTATCTTTCAGATTTCTATGGGACGATGACGTCCAAATACCCCGACAAAATTATCATTGGGGGCGCATGGGCACAGTTCGATGACAGCAAGGCTTCCTGGGGGCTCAATCGCCACATGGCGGCACGCTGCGGACAGACGTTCTGGGACACTTTCGGATTCTGGAGGAAGTACGTCGAACCTCCTCAGGCCATCCCGTTCATGATGATGCAAACTTGGAATGACTATGAAGAAGGTTCAGCAATGGAGCCCGGTCTTCCTGTTTGCGGAGACGAGAAAGCACCCAAAAACTTCAAGAAGGCGGAGAAAAAGCTTCCCTTGGAAGCCGGGCAATCGTGATACGGAAGTCAGCGCAAACACTACACCCAGGACTGCCTAGTGCCTGGGCTCAGCCTGAAAGACGCGTACGCGCCAACGCACCTCAGCCGGTGTCAACACAACCAGGTACCTAGCTTGTACGGTCTGCTTTGCAAGAGTTTTATCTCCCGCGAACACCTGCTGACTGTACTCCACCGTATCCATCAGCTGGATGGATTGGCCTTCCGGCGAGTAGAAGGTGAACTGAAGATCATGCGAAATCACCTGGTACTCCGTGCGCATACCCAGTTTTACCTGTGCGGCGATCGTTTCGGCGAGCTTGTCCTGAGCCGTTCCCACAAAATCCGGGTCAAGCGCGGCGGCCTGATTTTGGCCGAGTGCAATCCGAAGACTTTCCCACGCATGCAGGTAGTCGCGCACAGCTTCAGCTTCCGTTGACCTTTCGAGCGCGCGCGAGCCTCCAAGCTGAGGCGGCTCCACTTTCACCGATGGTTCTGCCGTTGAAACTTCAGCAGCGGGAGATTCAATAATCGCAGGGCCGGTCGCACTCGCAGCCAACGGCAGAACAAAATTCATCATGAGAACGATCCAGTGCACCTTCATTGGCTGCCTCCCCATCGAATCTCGTTGCCTGCAATGACGCCGCTCGCGACAGAAAGCCGCGCTCCGCGAACTGCAGGCACTTCTGCATGGGCAGTTCCCTGCTTGAGCGGTGCATCCACGGTGGATTGCACGCCGTTATAGGTTTCGGTAAACGTCACAATGGTGCCGTCCGGTACCGGGTTGCCGCCGCAGTCCCGAACAGGCGCTATATCGAGCTGCACTCTGTGCCCGTCCGGGTGTGCGCTCATAACTAACCCGCAAGGGTCGCCAGGGACTTCGTCGATCACGCGCGTGCTTGTGATCCCACCGGTTTGCGCCACAAATCGGGCACGACCTTCCTTCGGGGTGGAATCCATGGTGGTCCACGCAACACCGTTGCGGCTCCCAACTGTGCGGGCCTGCAAAGGACTGGTTGGGGTGGAAAGCTGGAATGAGATAGATCCCGGTGCGGTAATCAGATTGCGATATGCGTCAAATATATAAACGGTGCCGCTGATACCGTTGTGCACACCGACCGGCAGGCGCGAAGGCCTCGCCAGGAAGCTTAGCGTTTCAGGATGGGGAGCAGGCAAAACATCCAGCGTGCCTGTGCTTGTAGAGGAGGCAGCTACCAGGATCGCTATATAGTGTCCTGCGTTGTAGATGTCGGCTGCGGAGAACTGGAGAGTTGTTCCCAGCTCCAGGTCGCGCCGTAGAGTCCCACCGGGCCCACTGAGGTAAAAGGCAGCTTTGCCGCTGCCTGATGTCACAACCGAGAAGGAGCTTCCGGCGACAACACTGCCGGGAACACTCAAGCCCGCAACCTGGGACCATGCAATTACAGGTACTACCAGCGCAAGACTCATGCACAGCAGGGCGCGCCTCACTGGAGATTTCCTGTGGTGTAGGTGGCTACCACCGTCCGTTGACTTGCAATCTGCCTGGCCAGGTCTGCGGGAACGGGAATACGAAAGCCTACCGGCGTCTGCGGCTGGAGCGCCCGGTCGGCGTACTGACCCGCCACCCAGATTACCTGGCCATTCTTGTCATAAAAAGTCGAGAGCACGTGGGCCACGTTTACATTCTGGCCGCTCTGATTAGAAAGCTGCCCCGTGAGGGCCGCTTGCGGTGCAGGCGTGAATTGCTGATTTTCAATCTCAACTACCGGGTCCGCGGAGGCAGGAACCAGGGTTGAAAACGGCTGCATACGGATACTGCCCACCGTGGCAAGGTCTACATCGGGAAAGCGGATGAAAAATGGAGTGACCTGCTTGGGCAACAAGGTGTGCGAAATCATATCAAAGCTGCCGCCACTTGCAAGCGGGGAGCCGTTTTTAGCCAGCAAGGTTGCATTCACAGACACAAGCGCCGGAATAACATCCTCGTTCAGCAGTTCGCCCATGATGACAACGCCTTCGGCACGGTTAACCGGATGCATATCGACAATGCGCACATGCGGCCCTTCCACTTCGCTTGATCCCCAGTCATCGCCCGTACCGCCGTGGATCACGTCCCAACGCAGGTAATTGATGGGGATCACTTGAGGCGGCACATGCTGCTCCTTGACCAGGGGCCACTCCACAGCCCAGTGATTCTCTTCATGGACGACGTGAAGAGTACGCGTCTCGTCAAAAACACCTACGACGCTGGACCAGTGCAGCTTCATTGCGACATCCGCTTCCTGCGCCGACTGATGCAGGGGCTGCACCTCATAGCTTTGAAGCGTCGCATAGGTGCGTAGGCTCAGGGCGTCGCCGGTCAGGTCGCGTACAAATTCCGGCTCCGTAAAAGTCGCTTTGTTACTGAGGCTTGCGTAAGCGTTATTCCACGCTCGCAGACTGAGTTGCGCCCCTAGATTTTCAGCTGCGGCAATCGGTGTTGAGGAAGATTGGATACCGTGCCCGCCCCCGGCATAATATACGGCGGATGGCATGGGCCATATGGTTCCCACCGCTACCAGAACGACTGTTGCGGCTGCAAGACTGCTTGCGAGAAGTGTGCCTTTGGTCACGAGATCACCTCTCTTGCTACCAGCGTTTGGCCGCTTATAGTCGTGTCATGTACGGAGGAGCTGCGACGTCGGCCACTCGGGATGCACACTGCGAAGATTGCAACAAGGCTGCTGCCGAAAGGTAGAGTGCCCCACAATAAGCCTTGCCACGCGGGCGGATGGAGTGAGGCGTTCATTGCGGTGGCCGGCGGCACCCCTTCCTTCGCCCAGACAGTAATGGTGCCATCTTCAAGCGCATCCACTTGACGCCAGCCTGCGAAGTGAAGCAACGGGTCATAATATGGATCGCGCACAATCACCCACTTCAGACCGTACCGGTCGGCGTGTTCCAGCATCGCTCGAAGCGATTCCAGACCACCCAGTCCGAAATACTTCGCACTGGTAAGTGCTCCGCCGCCAAACTTGGTGAGTTCCGGCAGTTGCCGCGCAGAGTTCGACTCCCCATCGACGCTGTTCGCCTCTGTTTCTATCGCCAGCCGCGAGAGCTTGTTGCCGAAACCGAGAGTGATGTAGCGGAAGCCGTTGTGACCGTCACGATTGAGCCATTGCGCTACAGGGATCACCTCAAAATTCGCAGCGTCGGCAGGCTTGAACGTAGACCAGGACACTCCAAGCCCGCAGGTAATAGCCGCCAGGATTGCGAGCGGCACCGCAGCTCGCATCCGGTAGCGCTCTATAAGGTCTGCCACCAGCAAACCCACGATAGGCAGTGAAAGCAGGGTGCCCCAGTAGGAGAAACGCTCCATGGTTAGAACTTCAAATGCGCGGCCCAGGATCAGGCTGCCGATAGGCGTGGTGCCGCCAAGCCCAAGCATGAACGCAACCCAGAAACCCAGAAGCAGCGGCCTGAGCCTCGGCACAACGGAACCTCGCCAGAGAACGAAAGGCAGCGCGAGGATCAGGGCTCCCCACGGAACGACGAAGTAGTTCATCGCCCATTCGGGACTCAGGATGTAATTCGCACGACTTGGGTGAGGAATAGGCGTCTGCGTCACCGGATACTTGATGAGCGCGATCCAGAATGGAAGCAGCACCACCGCAATCACGAGTCCCGTTACAAGTGTGATGGCAGCGGTGCGCGCAAGCACAGGTATAGCACGCTCCTCACCTTCACGATCCATCAGAGCGAGGGCAACGACAGGCAGCGCAAAGAAAACCGCGCCGAAGATGAGAGTGGCATGGTGCGCAGCGGCGGCGGCGGCAAACAGCGCGACAGCCTTGAGAAACGAGCGTGCTTTGCCGTAGCGAAGCCAATCGTAAAAGAAGGGCAGCGCGTTGAGATAGATAGGCGCTGCGGCGGTTGTCCCGAGCTGACCGGCGGAGTACACCAGAAAACTTTCTGACCCAAGCAGAACACCGGCTAGTGCCGCATAGGAGGCTGCGCGCGGGCTGACCCAGAGCAGCGCAAAGCGATATGCTCCCACGGCCAGGAGCAGCACGGCGGCGAACTGTACAACCATGTAGGCCCAGTTCAAGCCGATGACCCACGAGAGAACTGCAATCCACTGCTGCGGCAAGGGTGGATAGGTAGTCTGCGAGAAGCCCGCGAACCATTTTGCGTTCCAGGGATCAAACCAATGGTGGACGTAATGAGAGGCGAAAAAGATGTGGAAGTTGGTATCGTAGGACTTCAGAGGTAACTGCATGGCGAACAGCGGCAAGTGAATGAGAACCGCAACCAGAAGGATGACGCTCAACGGTATCGGCCGCAAAGAAGTTGGAATGGACTCAGATTGCTGCAAGGTTACCTCTGTGCTGGATTGAAACATCAAGATGGTTTCAATATCGGGTGCCGCTGTTATTCTGGCAGAAATTACAGCGACATACACAACAAGGTTTGGCGAAGGCGCACTAAAAGTAACACCTGCCTGGACCAGAGAGCCTAGTGCTGTACCAAGGGTTGGGAGAGCTGCTTGATCGGAAAACCTGCATTACTGAGAGCTGCTTGCGCGATGGGTTTTGCCGCATTCGCCGGCTTTGTGCAGGCGCAAACGTTTCAGGTCAGCCCTGACGCCGGAAAAGCCGCTGGACAAAACGCCGGCACAGGGACGCAGAAGCCGGGGAACGCGGAACCGCAGCTCGGCTGGGGCTCAAACATACAGAACGCACGCCTCGCGCACGCCGCCCAACTCGCGCTCGATCATGGCGATCATGCTGTCGCACTTGATTATGCGGATCGTGCCGCCAGGGCAGCCCCAAACGATCCTCAACTTTGGCTACTCCTCGGCTATGCGGCTCGCTTGGACGGCAAGTATGGCCGCGCGGTTGACGCTTACAATCGGGCCCTTCATTTAAGTCCAGGGATGGTGGAAGGTCTCTCCGGGCTGGCGCAAACATATAGTCTGACAGGCCGCGATGAGGAAGCGGAACGCCTGCTCAAGCAGGTTCTAAGTACAAACCCGGGACGGACTGACGATCTGCTCGTGCTTGGAGGCTTGTATCTCCATTCCGCGCGCTACCCTGAAGCTGTCGATATGCTGAACCGGGCGGAGCGCCAGGTGCCAAGTGCACACGCGGAGCTTTTACTGGCGCTTGCCTACGAGCACCTGAACCAGCCGGAACAGGCCAACCACTTCCTTCAGCTTGCCAAGCAGCGCTCCCCCAACAATCCTGATGTGGCACGCTCGCTTGCCGGCTTCTACCGTGATGCCGGTGAGTACGGCAAAGCGATTGCCGAGCTTGAGGCCATTCATAACCCGAGGCCTGATGTCATCGCTGAACTGGCATACACCTACGGGATCGACGGCAAACCGGAGGATGCGGCACGGCTTTATGTGCAGGCTGCCGATGCACTTCCCAAGAATCTGGGCCTGCAACTTTCTGCTGCACAGGCACAGGTTTCAGCCGGTTTCATCGACCGTGCAGAGCCGTTCCTGGCACGCGCCTCGCGCCTCAGCCCGGACTTCTACCGGTTGCATGCGATCCGCGGAGAAATTGCTCAATTGGAAGATCGAGACGCAGATGCAGCTGCGGAGTACCGCGGAGCCTTGGCGCACCTGCCTGTTTCGCCTACGGAAGGCCGACTATACGGCATCCAGCTGGCAATGAACCTGGTAGTGCTCTATGGAAACCTTGGGGATGCAGGCAAGGCGCACCAGCAGTTGGAAGCGGCCCAGACGCAGATCAATGCACTCGATGAACACGGACCCGATCGGGCAGCGTTTCTCCGCCTGCGCGCCCTGGTCAAGATGAACTCCGGGCAGAATGAAAGTGCGCTTGCGGACATGGAGACCTCTCTCGCGCTCACTCCCAGGGACCCGAATAGCCTGCAAATTGACGGCGATCTTCTCGTAAAGCTGGGTCGTGCCAATGAAGCGATTGCGGTATACGGGAAAATTTTGGCTATGGACCCGCGCAGCCGTTCCGCGCTGACTTCTCTTGGTTTCGCATCGCGCGTGGCAGGCAACAATGGCGAGGCGGAACGGTACTTCAACCTGCTTGCCAAAGATTATCCGACCTTATATACGCCGTACCTGGCACTAGGCGATCTATACGCCAGCCTTGGCGAATACAAGAAGGCGCTTTCCGCTTATGGAAAAGGGTATGGGCTGGCTCCAGAGAACGCGGCTATTGTAGCCGGCGGGCTGAGTGCATCGCTTGAGGCGCACGATCTACCGTTGGCTGGGACCTGGGAGCAGCGGGTTACCGGCAAAATGGCAAGTGTGCCGCCCGTCATGCGGGAGCAGGAGCGGTACCTGTACTTCACAGATCAGTACCAAGCCTCAGCGGATATAGGACGCAAAGCCATCCAGGTTCTTGCCTCGGATCGGGAGGTGGTTGTGTACCTCGGCTACGACCTGCTGCATCTGGAGCAGTACGATGAATTGCTGACGTTGGTGACAAAATACGAGGATTTGCTTCCAAAGGAGCACGATATCCCGCTGCTGGCCGGGTACGTGTACAAACACAATCGGGAGCCCGAGTTGGCGCTACGGGAGTTTAGCGAAGCCTTGCGCCGCGATCCAAATGTAGTAACGGCCTACGTCAACCGGGGTTTTGTGCTCAATGACTTGCATAGGCCTGAAGAGGCAGCGGCAGACTTCAGGCGAGCCCTCACGTACGAACCGAACAATGGAGAAACACACCTTGGGCTTGCCTTCGCGGAGCTGAACCTGCACCATCCCGAGGCTGCGGTGCGAGAGTCACAGGTTGCCGAGAAGATTCTAGGTGACGCGGAAGCTTTCCATCTGATCCGCGCAACAGCTTATGGCCGCGAGCACCTGCTCGACAAGGCAGGGCATGAGTACCGCGCCGCTCTCAAGTTCGATCCAAATGATGGCAGCTTGTACCTGGGGCTTGGAAATAC
>CAXSFX010000125.1:0-11182 GCA_964236655.1 uncultured Acidobacteriaceae bacterium
GGTCGCTGGGTTGCAGGCCGTGCACGGGGGCGAGCCGGTCTGAGGCGGACACGATTCCCAAGATCATTGAAGAGATTTTGGGGTTTCGTTCGTCGGAGCGGGCGAATCGCGCGATTGACCATGACCAGGAAGGGTCAATGGAATTGAAGAAGCGTGAGGGGTATTTCTAAGGTGACGCGCGGAAACGATGTCGGCAAGGTCGGCCATCCTGACTCTCTCGGCCATCTTGAACAGGCTGAACAGGCTGCTAACGGCGCGCCTGCGGGTGAGCCCGAGGTGTGGGACGAAGCTGTGCAGGAGTTTAATCCACGCTTTGGGCATGGGCCTAAACCTGAGCCTGTGCAGGTGTCCCCCACGTTTGATGTCGCAGGCTACCTTGCCGGGGAACGCGCGAAGGACTTGTTGCGCTTCTCTACTGCCGGGTCTGTCGATGACGGAAAGAGCACGCTAATCGGTCGCCTGCTGTATGACACGAAGAGTATTTACGACGACCAAGTGAAGTCGATTGAGGGTAAGGGGACGACCGCGCCGGGCGTGCTGGACCTGGCGCTGCTGACTGACGGGCTGCGTGCGGAGCGTGAGCAGGGCATCACGATTGACGTGGCGTACCGGTACTTTGCGACGGCGCGGCGCAAGTTCATCATTGCCGATACGCCGGGGCATGAGCAGTACACGCGCAACATGGCTACCGGGGCGAGTACAGCGGACGTGGCCGTGGTGCTGGTGGATGCGCGCAAGGGCGTGCTGAAGCAGTCTCGCAGGCATGCTTCAATTACCGCGCTGCTGGGGGTGCCGCAGATTATCGTGGCTGTGAACAAGATGGATCTGGTGAAGTGGAGTGAGAACGTCTTTACCGGCATTTGCGAGGAGTTCGCGCGGTTTTTTCGCGGGCTTAATTTTTTGGCAGATGCGGCGGCGCTGCACTTTGTGCCGGTGAGCGCGCTGGCTGGGGACAACGTGGTGCGCGGCTCAGAGGCGATGCCGTGGTACGACGGGCCTACGCTGCTGGAATTGCTGGAGGGGCTGCCTTCGTCGGCCTATCGAGACATTGCGGCACCGTTTCGGTTCCCGGTGCAAAGGGTGGCACGGCCTAACCTTGACTTTCGCGGGTTTGCCGGGCAGATCGCGGCAGGGACGGTGCGGCCCGGGGACGAGGTGCTGGTGTTGCCCTCAGGGCTGCGGAGCCGGGTGGCTCGCATCGTGACGTTTGACGGAGATTTGGAGGCGGCTACTGCGCCGCTTTCTGTCACGCTGACGCTTGCCGATGAAATCGACATCAGCCGGGGGGATGTGCTGGTTGCGCCCCAGGAAGCCGGATTGGGAGCCGCGCAGGTGGCGACGAGATTCGATGCTTCACTGGTGTGGATGAGTGCGGTGCCGCTTGATTTTGGGCGGCGCTACCTGCTGAAGCAGGCCAGCCGTACCGTGCAGGCGCATGTGCGCGCGCTGCACCGGAGTTTGGACTTTAGCGGGGATGTGGCGGGTGCGGCTTCGTCTTCAGCTACGCTTGCGCTGAACGATATCGGGCTGGTGGCGGTGGAGACGCTGCTGCCTTTGAGCGTGGATTTGTATGAAGCCAATCGGCATACGGGCAGCTTTATCCTGATCGATGCCGAGACGAATGCGACCGTGGCCGCGGGGATGATTCGGGCGGTTGGAGGGAGCGCGCAGGCCAATGCGGACTCTCTTGCTGCGCCTGTTTCTGCGGTTTCCCTTGCGGAGCGCGCGGCGGCCTGGGGGCATGGTGGGGCTGTGCTTACCGTTATGGGAGACCCGGCGTTTGCCGATGCGATTGAGCGTGCGCTGTTCACCGGCGGTGCGTTTACGGTGCGCTCGGGGGATGGGAACCTGGCTTTACTTGGGGTACTGGTCGTATTGCAAAAGGCCGGCAGCGGGAGCGCTTCACTTACTGTCGATGCAGGCGGGCAAGCCCGGACTGTAGCACTGGGGTACGATGCGCGGGATGCCGCGATGCAGGCACTTGCGCTACTGCGGGCTATGGGTGTGCTGATTCAAGCTAAAACAGAGACGGGGTGAAGGTTAAAGTGAAAGCAGGTCATTTGACTACGCTCGGAAGGTGTATGCAAATTGCATGTGGTGTCATTCTGAGCGGAGTCGAAGGACCTGTTTGTGTCGGGTGCAGGCGCAAAGGTCAAAGGCGAAAGCAGGTCCTTCGACTTCGCTCAGGATGACACGGTTTTGTAGAGGTTGGAAGAGGTAGGTATTTGCACATACCTTGTGTGGCCGTTCTATTTCACCAGTAACAGCTGGAGCGTCTCAGTTCAAATTACTGAACCTTGAGAAAAATCCGAGGATGACGTAGGTCACTCCGAAGAAGAGAGCGAAGTTTAACCAGTAAGAGAGCACGAGCCACGCTATTCCGTGATCTCCTTCAATCCCTTGCCGAAAAACCAGTGCGGCCCCAAGCATACCTGGAATCGGAAGCAGCAACGACATAAGGCCGACGATCGTAGCGACGGCTAGCCTGGGCACATTTCTTTTCATAGCCTTCCAATTTCGGGACGACACAGTTTTCCGAGCGGGTCCTTCGACTTCGCTTCCTGCGGTAGCTTCACTTAAGATGACGCGGTTGGCATAATACTAACGCTGCTTTTGCTTTCGATCTATAAAGGAGGATCGCGCATGAGTGATTTGCAGGTGATGCCGGACGTGTTGCCGCTGCGACCGGAGCTTGAGGGGCAACTTGCGCATGTGGAGGCATTGCTGCACCGCGAACTGGCGGGCGCGCCGGGGGCGGATGACGCTTGCCTGACGTGCAGCTTTCAGGCGGAGGATGTGCTGCTGCTCCGCTTGGTGCAGCGGCTGCGTCCGCGTATCCCTGTACTGTTTCTGGATACCGGCTACCACTTTGCCGAAGTGTATGCGTACCGGGATCGGATTGCGGCGGAGTGGGATTTGAATCTCGAAAGTCTGCTGCCGAGTGCTACCGTGGCGGAGCAGGAAGTCGAGCATGGGCTGCTGTACCAGACCGCACCGGATCGTTGCTGCGGGATGCGCAAGGTGGAACCGCTGTTTGCGGCGGTTGCCAACTACAAAGTTTGGCTTACGGGGCTGCGGCGGGAGCAGGCGCGCAGCCGGACGGCGCTTGAGGAGGCGGCGGACTTTACCTTGCCGAGCGGCGTAACCGTGCGCAAACTGAGCCCGTTCGCGGACTGGTCAACACGAGATGTGTGGCAGCTTTGCGCACACCTTGGCATTCCGCTGCTGCCGTTGTATGAGCGCGGGTACACCTCTATCGGTTGCGAGCCGTGCACGAGTTTGCCGAGTGATCCGAATGATCCGCGCTCAGGTCGGTGGGCGGGCAAGAAGGTGGAGTGCGGGATTCATATCCAGGCCGCTTCCGGGTCGGCTTCCGGGGCTGGGCCTCGGTGATCGGCAATGGGTAGGGCACAATGACCGGCGGCCTGGAGTATGCGATCGGGTTTGTTATCGCCATGTTCATCGCGCTTACGGGCGTAGGGGCGGGCACCATTACGACGCCGCTGCTGGTGTTGTTTCTGGGGGTGCCGACTGCGGTTGCAGTTTCTACCGGGCTGGTGTTTTCCGCTGCCGTCAAGCTGGCGCTGGTGCCGACGCAGATCGCGCGCAAGCAGGTGAACTGGCGGGTGCTGGGCTACATGCTGGCTGGGGGATTGCCGGGGGTGTTGCTGGGGTCGCTGGTGCTGAATCACCTGGCTACCAGCGGCTCTAAACTGTTGATGAACGGCTTGCTGGGGCTGGTGCTGGTGGTTACGGCGCTGTACCAGATCGCATTCTCATTTCGGACGCAGAAAGAGGACGCGACAGGCGGACAGGTGCTAAAGCGGGACCGGGCGCGTTGGCTGGGCTGGCTCATGTTCCCGGTAGGGGCTGAGGTCGGTTTTTCTTCAGCCGGGGCAGGAGCGCTGGGTACGGCGGCGCTGCTGTCACTTACCACGCTGGTGCCGGTGCAGGTTGTGGGGACGGATATTCTGTTTGGGTTTTTGCTGTCGCTGTTCGGCAGCGGGGCGCACCTGTTTACCGGTACGCCCGGCAGTGCTGTCCAGGCCGGGCTGCTGAAGCACCTGATACTGGGCGGCTTGCTGGGCGTTGCGTTTGGAACGTGGTCTTCACGGTGGATTCCGCGCCGCCCGCTGCGTATGGCGTTGTGGGTGTGGCTACTGGTGATCGGTGCGCAGTTTATTTACAGGAACTCGCTGGACGCGCTGGTCAAGTAGTTTCAAGCAATTTATGGATGGTTTTGGTGGGCAAAAGGCGCATCCCAGCAGTGGAGGAAAACGAACATGGCACAGGAACTAACGCTTGAGCAGGCACGGCAGGTAATTGCCGCGGCGGAAAAGAAGGCGACTGAAATTGGACAGCCCATGAACGTGGCTGTAGTGGATGAGGGCGGCAACCTGCTGGCGTTTGCGCGCATGGCCGGGGCGTGGCTCGGCTCGATTGATATTGCAATGAACAAGGCGTTTACTTCGCGGGCGTTCGATATTGCAACGAGCGACCTTGGGGATAACTCACAGCCGGGCCAGCAGTTCTTCGGGATTCATGCGTCGAACGGTGGACGGGTGATGATTTTCGCAGGCGGTATTCCGTTGAAGCAGGGTGGGCGTGTGGTGGGGGCTATCGGGGTGAGCGGCGGCTCGGGCAAGCAGGACCAGCAGGTGGCTGAGGCGGGTGTGGGGGTGCTTGGGTAAGGTTGACTCCCTTTGAGAGCTAGGAGGGGTTAATGGTCATCGATGAGGTGACACCATGAGCCGATTTTCATCCTCGAAGACGAGGAGAATCCAGATATGGCAACAAACAAAGCAGAAAAGCTTTTTGTAGAAGCGGAGAAGCTGGATGCGAAAGGCGCGTTAAAAGAGACTTATGATGCCTTGATTGAGGCGGCCAAGCTTGGCCATACCGGCGCACAGGTAACGTTGGGAAACAACTTCTCCTCCGGTCACGGTGTACCTAAATCAGATCAAACCGCTGCCTACTGGTATAAGCGAGCTTATCGAGCGGGTGATGAATCCGGGGCTCTGAACCTTGGAATAGACAAGTTGCGGGAGCATAAAGATCGTAGCGCGATCCTGTGGTTTAATCGCGCACTTACCCTGGGTTCAGGCGAGGCGGCACTACAGCTTGCTCGCATCTATCTAGTAAAGAGACGGGGAAAAATGAAGGCTGTTCAGTTGTTGGAGATGATTCAAAGAATGAAACCGTCGCAAATAAGTGAAGAAGCAAAAGAAGAAGCGGCTACTCTCTTTGAGAAAACTACAGCGACTACATGAGCAGACTCGTGACGTTAGTTTCTCCGGTAGTCAATAGATGAAAATCGGTTGCTTTGATAGTTAACAAAAGCTTCATCCGCAAGTTATAGAAATACGATTCCATGAAAGCCCTGACACTATGTTGGGGCTTGTTTCAACGTTTAAAAATCTAAGAGCATTGGCTGGCAGCATACCGATCTGCAAAATGGAGAGTAGTGCCAATGCCTGCGGCCACAGCACCGGCACCAATTACAATGGGCTCTATAAGAACTGCTCCGACCGCTCCTGCAATAGCGCCTGATACGACAAGACCCGCTTCAATCATCTGCTTTGCTGACATATTGCATTCCTTTTACCAGGGTACCAGCAAGTGTTGAGTAGGAAACTACGTTCGGGCGAGCCTTGGCCTGCCGAATTATGCTGCAATGTACGGTAAGCGTGAAAGGAATGCTTTGAAGATCGCTCCGCTGATCGGCCTGGCCGGTGTTATTGTTGCTGCGCTGAATGTTGAATTGAACCAGGCTGTTTCAGGGCTGGCTTTGCCTGACATCAGCGGCAATCTCGGCTTGTCGCATGACGCGAGTACCTGGTTTACCAGCCTTTACACTTCGGCCCAGGTTTTGGGCATGTCTGTGGCGGCCTGGTTGGCGGTTACGGTGTCGTTGCGGCGCTTTGCCTTGTTCGCCATTGCGCTTGCATGCGTTGCTACAGTTCTGATCCCGCTCAGCGGCAATCTTATTTATCTGTATACGCTGCGTATGCTGCAGGGGCTTTCGGCGGGGTTTACCATTCCCCTGCTCATTACGATTGCGCTTCGGGTTCTTGCGCCGCCTGTGCGGCTGTACGGCTTGGCGGGGTATGCGCTGACCGCAACGTTTTTTCCCAATCTCAGCGCGGCTGCCGCCGGCTTGTGGACCGACCATCTGGACTGGCATTTTGTGTTTTACCAGTGTGTGCCCCTCGGTACGCTGGCTGCGCTGCTGGTGTGGTACGGCGTTCCGGCGGAGGCACCGAAGTATGAGCGTTTGAAGATATTCGACTGGCGAGGCGCTTCCCTGGTGGCCATCGGGTTTGGATCATTTACCACGCTGCTGCAGCAGGGCGACCGGCTTGACTGGTTCCACTCGCAGCTTATCTGTGTACTTGCCCTGATCAGCGCGATTGCAATTCCGCTGTTGCTGGTCAATGAGTGGTTCCACGAATTGCCGCTGATAAAGCTGCAGCTGTTCGGCAGACGCAACCTGGCTTACGGCTGCCTGACATTGTTCATTTTCATCATCATTTCTTCATCGTCCTCGACCATCCCTACCATGTTTTTGGAGCAGGTGCAGGGGTACCGTCCGGAGCAGGCGCAGTTTATTACGCTTGAGGTAGCGGCGCTGCAGTTACTGCTGCTGCCCGCCATGGCGCTGCTGCTGAACATTAAATGGGTAGATGGACGCATTGTGAGCTTTGTGGGCATGGGCTGCATCCTGGCCGCCTGCATCGGCGACTCTTACCTTAATACCGACTGGAATCGCCAGCAGTTTTACTTATGGCAGGTATTGCAGGGTATAGGCGCGGCTATGGTGGTGATGCCGCTGCTGATGTTATCGACCAACTCTGTAAAACCCGAGGAAGGCCCGTTTGCCGGGGCCGCGGTAAATACGCCGCGGGCGGTGGCTGAGGCAGTGAGTGTGTGGCTGATCCAGCTGGTGGTGCGTTGGCGCGGCAACCTGCACTCGGATCGGGTGACGGATCAGCTGGGACTGGAGCGGTTTCGGTTGATCCAGGGCCAGGGGAGCTCCCCCATGTACCCGGCCCCCTTGCTGCCGAGCGGCAGCCAGCGGTTCCCGGGTAGTTTGCGCAGCCTCAATGGGCTGGTAACGGAGCAGGTCACAGCTCTTACGATAAGCGATATGTTCCTGGTCATTGCCGGTATTGTTGTTGCCTTGATGGTTATTGTCGCGGTGCTGCCGGTACGTTCGTACCCGCCGCGCATCGAACTGGCTAAACATTAAGGGAACGCTGTGGCCGAACAAACACCTGATACCAAAATAGCGGAACCGCCGAAGCCGCCACCGGCGCCGAAGCCGAAAGAAAAGCGTAAACCGGTGTGGCCGTGGTTCCTGGCGGGCGCAATTATTCTCGGCTTCGCGGCGTTGGTACTGTGGCGCATCTTTGCGCCGACAGCCATTGTAGAAACCGATGATGCCCGCGTGGCCGCCCACTACACCACCGTGGCTCCGCGAGTTACGGGCCAAGTGCTCTCAGTACCGGTAGACGATAACCAGAATGTGCAGGCCGGGCAGACGTTGATGACGCTGGACCCGCGCGACTTTGAAACCGCCGTCGCAACTGCCGAGGCAGCCCTGGGGCGCGATCAAACCCGGGTGGTGAGCGCAACGGTTTCCATTGCGCAGCAGCCCTCAGTTGTAGGGCAAAGCCAGGCGGCGGTACCCGCGGCACAGGCGCGGCTTACGCTGGCTGAGCTGAACGCCGTTCGTTACCGCAACCTGGCCGCTACCGGGGCCGGTACGGTGCAAAGCCGTCAGCAGGCGGAGGCTACGCTCCAGGAGGCGCAAGCCGATTTGCAAAACGCGCTGGCTGCCTTGAACGCGGCACAGCAGCAGATCCAGATCTCCAAGGCTAACCAGGCCTCAGCGGTGGCGCAGGTGCGCAGTGACCGTGCAAGCCTGGACCAGGCCCGGCTGAACCTGAGCTACACACGCATTACGGCTGCGCTTGACGGCACGGTGGGCCAGCGCAATGTGCAGGTGGGCGACTATGTTTCACCCGGCAGCCCGGTGATGAGCGTTGTGCCGCTGGCGCATGTCTACATCGACGCGAATTACCGCGAGGTGGCGCTGCGGCATGTACTGCCGGGCCAGCATGTCCGCATCCATGTCGATGCTTACAATATCGATTTGAACGGCACGGTTGACAGCATCGCGCCTGCGTCGGGGGCTACGTTTTCGGCGATCCCGCCGGAGAATGCGACGGGCAACTTTACCAAGATCGTGCAGCGGCTTACCGTAAAAATCCTGGTCAATCCGGACCAGCCGCTTGCGGGGTTGTTGCGCGTGGGCTTCAATGTGGAAACCTACATCGATACAGGGCTTGCGAATGTAGTCGGGATTCAAAGCCGACGCAGCCTCCTTGCGCCGTCGGTGACTACACGATGACACGCCATTTTGCGCTTTGTGTGGCGCTGGGGATGGGATGTACCGGCTGCACCGTGGGTCCGAAATATACGCCTCCCAAAGTGGCGAGCGCGCCCGCTTTTGCGCCGCAGCCCAAGGATGGGACCAGCCCCACGTTCGGCGGCGCGGTGGACCCTGCCTGGTGGAACAGCTTCCGCGACCCGGAGCTTTCCTCGCTGGTAACGCGGCTTGCCCGGCAGAACCTTGACCTGAAAAGTGCTGCCGAGCGGGTGGAGCAGGCTCGTGATGAGAAGCGTGTGGTGCGTGCGGCGGGGCTGCCGCAGGTGGGCGCAAACGCGAGCTACACGCGTACCAAGCAGAGCCCCACCGGCTTTCTTTCGCTCATTACATCGGCTCCCGGGGCACCGCTTGTTTATAACTTTTTTTCAGATAGCCTCACCGCTTCCTGGGATCTTGATTTATTCGGTCGTGTGCGGCGCGAAGTGGAGGCAGCGGAAGCCAATACGCAAGTGTCGATTGAAGTGCAGCGCGGCCTTGCCATTGCCGCGGTTGCCGACCTTGCCCAGGACTACCTGCAACTTCGCGGCGTCCAGGCGCGTGAAGCGATCCTTCGCGGCGGCCTTGCGCTTGCCGACAGGAGCCTTGCCCTGACGCGCGACCAGTTCAACAACGGTACAGCTACCAACCAGGATGTTGCCGGTGCGCAGGCGCGCAGGGCTACCGCCGCGGCCTTGCTGCCGGCAGTGGAGATAGAAAAAGCAAGCTTGATTAATGCCATGGGCCTGCTGCTGGCGGAGCAGCCGCGCGCGCTGGAAGGGGAGCTGCGTACCGCCGCTCCGCAGCCGCCATTGCCGCCGTCTGTGCCGGTGGGACTGCCGAGCGACCTGGTGCGGCGGCGCCCGGATGTACGCGAGGCGGAGGCAAACCTCCATGCGGCCACTGCGGAGATCGGCGTTGCCATCGCCAGCTTGTACCCGGACATTACGCTTTCAGGCGAGGCCGGTCTGCAGGGTTTGCAGCCGCAGAATCTCATTAGTTCTCCGTCGCGCTATTACAACGTCGGACCCGTCCTCAGTCTTCCGCTTTTTGAGGGAGGCCGCCTTCGAGGAACCATTGAATTGCGGAAGTCTGAGCAGCGCGATGCGGCTCTCTCGTTTCAGCGTACGGTGCTGGTTGCATGGCGTGAAACTGACGACGCCATGACCGCCTACGCGCAGGCACAGCGGCAGCATGCGGAGGTGTTTACCGCTTTTCAGCAAAACCAGATCGCCCTGGCCTCGACGCGACAAGCCTACGCCGAGGGCGCGGTGGATGCGCTGAGTATTGTGACAGCCGAAGCTTCCCTGCTGCAAAGCCAGAATGCGCTGGTGGATGCGGATACACAGCTTAATACGGACCTGGTAACGCTGTATCGCGCGCTTGGCGGCGGTTGGGAGACGCTGGAAGCGATTCGGTGAGTTGAGAATTGATGCGAGGTACGACCTGCCTGCTTTTGGGCGTTGCGCGAAGGTTAAGGGTAGAAGCAGGTCTTTCGACTTCGCTCAGGATGACACCAGTTTTTTGTGTGGGCGCTGTGCTCAGGATGACACCGGTTTTTTATGTGCGCGCTCTATTCAGGATGACACTGTTTACGTGACATTAGATCCTGCCTTGCTTTAGCCCCTCTCAGCCTCAATCAGCCCAGCACCAGTCAACATGCGTCTGCACTTCATCCCATCGACACAAACTCAGGCTTCATCGCAAGATGGAGGCGAAATTTACTGTGTTTATGCGGTTTCTGAGAAAACAGTTGACACTTTTACGGTGTGGCCATAAAACTTGCCTCTATCGAAACGTTTCCATTCCATCGTGCTGTGTTGACTGTTTCTGTTTCCGGAGGTTGTATGAAAGGCATTCGTTTCTTCCAAAGTCTGGTCATCGCCACTACGCCTCAACTTGCGAGGCGCAAAGCATGGCTGCCGTGTACCGCGGTGTTGCTGCTTGCCGGCTCTCCACAGCTTTTGGCGCAGGCTTCAAGCGGCATTACCGGAACTGTTACCGACTCGTCGGGGGCGATTGTTCCCGGCGCGGCCCTGAATGTCGTCAATGTCGATACGCAATCAACGTTCAACACTGTAACGAGCTCGGCAGGCGAGTACACAATTACGGGCATGCCGCCGGGGCGTTATACAGCTACAGTGGTGGCAGCCGGGTTCGACAAGATCATCAAAAGCGACATCAATGTCGAAGTCACCATTGAATCCACGATCAATTTCGCGCTGACAGCAGGCAGCAACGAGACTTCAATCCAGGTCACCAGCCCCTTGATCGCGCTCAACACTACGCAGCCGGAGCTGGGCACGACCATTGAGCCCGCGGTTGTGGCGGCGCTTCCGGTGGCTATCGGCGGAGGTCGCGGGCGGCAGATTGATAACCTGCAGCTCCTGGCACCGGGTGTTCAGGGCAGTACCTTCTCGCACCAGGTCAACGGCGGCGTCGACTTCGAGCAGGAGATTCTCTACAACGGCATTCCGGCACCGCAGGCTGAGACTGCCGGTTACTCGACGAACTTCAACCCGCCGTTCGAGCTTGTCAACCAGTTCCGGGTGGAGCGGTCGACCTTTTCCGCACAGTACGGCCTGGCGCAGGGTGCAATCACGTACCAGACGGCGTCAGGCGGTAATACATACCATGGCGATGTTTTCTATATCAATCGCAATGAGTATTATGATGCGCGGGGTTACTTCAATACAGTAACGCCGATCGATCGTGAGAATGATTACGGCTTCACCGTCGGCGGCCCGCTCAGCA
>CAXSFX010000126.1:0-11022 GCA_964236655.1 uncultured Acidobacteriaceae bacterium
ACAGCTTCCGCTCCACCCTGTTCCGCACATAACCCAGCAAGATGCTCCGGGCAATGACTCTCACAAAATTGTCCTACATTGCTTCCACTGTGGGAGCAAGCAGCCGTTCCCTCAAGTCGCTCTCATGATCGTCCGTGTATTGCAAAGGGTTAGAGCGCAACTCACCACGTGCAGAGGCTAGAAGAACTACGATCTTAAGCATTTACCCCCGCATACACAGCTTCCGTGACCTCACTGCCCCAAAGCTGGACGCAGTTGCGCCCCTGAAGCTTCGCTGCGTACAGCGCCTGATCCGCATTGTGGATCAGCACTGAGCTTTCCCACTCGGACCAGGGTATGGCAGTGCTGGCACCGATAGAGACGGTGACCACGCCGCCCAGGCCTGCCTTGTGGACAAGCCCTATAGACTCGACTTGAGCACGAATTAAATTGGCAATTTGCTGGGTTCCGGATGCATCTGCCCCAGGCAGGAGAATGGCAAATTCTTCACCGCCGTAACGAGCCACCAGATCCCCTTCGCGTAGCGGTACTGAAGCGAGCACCTCGGCCACACGGCGCAAACAGTCATCACCTGCCAGGTGGCCATAGGCATCGTTGTACAGCTTGAAGTAATCCACGTCTACCATGAGCAGTCCGATAGACTGCCCTGCGCGTAGGGCGCGGCGTCGTTCGGCATCAATGGCCGAGTCAAAGCGCCTCCTGTTCGCAATACCGGTGAGCCCGTCCTGAGTTGCCAGCGCTTCCATATCAAGGTAGGCGCTCTTTAATTGTTGTTCGAAACATGTGCGCTGAAGTAGCAGTATGCTGATCGGCAGTGACATGAGTACGGAAAGAGTCAGGAAGATCTGGAGCGTGACGATGCGGTACTGTTCATACTGGAGCGAGATGAGCTGAAACGGTCCGTGGCCGTGCAGGGTGGCTTCAGCAACGATGACTGTCAACAGGTTCACCGCAATGGCGGAGCCGCTGAAACCCAGCTGAAAAGCAATGAGTAGCAGCGTAGGCATGATGATAAAGGCAACCGGGTAGAACGACTGGTGAAATATGATCCAACTTGTGCCGCAGGTAATACTCAACAGGCCCAGCGTTTTACAAAGCTGCGGCCAGCGGAAAAGGTCATAGGTCTCATGGCTGCGTAGAGCCAGGATTAAAGGCAGGTAGAGCGACATACCAAGTGCATCGGCAAACATCCAGGAGGAAAGTTGGTGCCAAAAACTTTGTTTGTAAATGAGGTGGTGAACCAACGCAACTGGAACTCCGCCTGTCAAGGGTGCAAGTAGAAGCGCAAAGCCGATAAATCGGGTGATAAGACGCGGCTGCTGCATCCAGTCGCTCAAGTTCCTAAAAGGGGGAAGCAGGTAAGCGGGAATAAGTGCCTCAATGAGGTTGGAAGCAACGTCAACCGCCATCTCGGCCACCCCTTCATCGTGATAGTTGGCCTGGACCTCGTTGAGCGCTGCGCCCAGCAGAATCCATAGCCAGTACGAGCGAGGAACCATGAGCAGGACAGCTAAGGTGATGGCGTCCAGTGGCCAGTACACCACCCACTTAGGATTTGAAAAGATCGCCGGACCGAGCAACTGCAATGCAAGGCGAAGCCCGAGGCCGGAGAATACAACAAGGGCGGCTGCCCGGATGGAACCATGTCGAGAAAGAAAATTGGAGAACGGCTGAGCCAGGCGGGTGCGGACAGGGTTGAGCTTCATCATTGCAATCACGCTTTGCCCCAACCTTCATGCTCGCTGGCACGCATACCCTATATCGGCATCATACCGTTACTTTTCTAGCAAAAATTATTACTAAAGTTATGTGAACCCTCAGTTTTGAGGCCTAAATAACATAGCGCCGGCATTGTTTCCAGACCGGCTTTGGCTTTGTGAATGCCGGGTTACACCATCACGCAATATCAATCCCATAGACTGGTCTCAGAAGAGAAGAAGCTTACAGACTTGTAAACGCTCTCTGCCATTCCTCAACACTCTAAGGAACAATCCGTGTCGCAGAACCATATCCAGGAACAGGTCGACCTCATTGCCAAACACGAGCAGGAGTTCCTTGCCGCCCGTACTCGTTCGGAGCGGGCCGGTGACACCATCGCGGCTTTCGTGGGTAGCTTCCCCTTTGTAGGCTTCCACCTTTGTTTCTTTATCTGCTGGATAGTTTGGAACATCAGTCCTCACCTGAATCACTTCGACCCGGCTCCATTCTCGCTTCTCGGCACCATTGTTGCGTTGGAAGCCATCATTCTTGCCAGTTTCATCCTGATGCGACAAGCGCGAATGAATCGCCGTGCCGAGGAACGCGACCATCTGATGCTCCAGATTCTGCTGCTTACAGAAAAGGAAATTACAGCCGTTCTCCGCATGGACCGGCAGATTGCTGCGCAAGTTGGGTTGGAGAAGATGGCGAACCGCGCCGATATCCTGGAGCTGAGCCAACACACCTCGATCGAGGACGTCGCTCAGACTCTCAAGGAAAGCTTGCCTACTGCGGAGTGATCTACAGGTAACCTTCGCCAGGGGCGCTCAGCGGCATCCTACTAATCATGCCTCAAGTCCTGCTCACCGATATTGATGGAACTCTCGTAGACTCCAACGCTCTCCATGCCGAATCATGGCGGCGCACCTTTGAACATTTCGGCATTGAGACCACCCTGGCCGAGATGTGGAGCCAGATCGGCAAGGGGGGCGACAAAGTCATTCCTGCGTTTGTACCGGAAGCCGACATGGAACGCCTTGAGAAGCCTATCAAGGCTCTGCGCAAGGAGCTGGCTCACCGTGACTACATGCCAAGGATCGTTGCGTTTGCCAAGGCGCGCGACCTGCTCGTTCGAGTGCATCAATCCGGCATAAAGATCGTCATCGCCAGCTCTACCGAGGAGGAAGACCTGCCCACCTACAGCAAAATTATCGGCGGCGAGCAGGGCATTGACGATCTGATCGAGAAGGCTTCTACGAGTGCGGATGCCAAGGCCTCCAAGCCTGATGCAGACATCTTTGTTGCCGCCCTGAAGAAGATCAATATGCAGCCTGAGCAGGCCATCGCTCTCGGCGATACTCCTTGGGACGCCCAGGCTGTAGGCAAGCTTGGCATTCCCATTATCGGGCTTACTTGCGGGGGCTGGAAGCGCTCCGACCTGATGGATGCCGGCTGCGTTGAAGTTTGGCAGGATCCCGCCGACCTGCTCCTTAACTTCGAAAAGTCTGCGCTGGGACGCCGGTAGGTACATATTCCTGGTAGATATCAAGACTATTTCAATTGAGTATCTAGCCCTTGCAGGATATTAAAGCCGCGTATAAGCAATCTTTTAACGTGTTTGCACTTTCGCTAACACGCCCAGGATAGTCAACGCGGCGGGTGTTACCCCAGGAATGCGGCTGGCTTGTCCAATGGTTGCAGGACGAACGCGCGTGAGTTTTTCCTGCATTTCACGGCTCAATCCGGAGATACCTTCATAGCAGAAATCTACCGGAATCACGCGCTCTTCAGAGGCTTTCAGCTTGGCAATGGAGCGCCGCTGCTGATCGAGATAGCCTGCATATTTAATCTCGGTTTCAATCGCTTTCAGCTCCACCCGCATTTGTCCAGCCGGCACCGAGCCGGGCTCTACGGCAAGCCACGGTGTACATACCGCATCCGGCTCCGCTACAACCAGCGGTCGTACCAGCGGCCATAGAAGTTCAAGTGTCAACTCCGGTCGGCGCAGCAACTCCGCAAAGCGCAGCCCGCGTGTATTCTCCAGGGTCGGAAGGTTTGCTTCTATGCAATTTCCCGGTAGCTTTGCCAAAAAAGCAGACAAAAACGTCGCCCAGGCCAGAGCTTCCGGGCGTCGGGTAGCTAGCAACGTTTCCAGCCGTGCCGCCCGTGCCTGCTTGGCTTCATAGGCCGTCCAGTCCGCATCGTCGATCAGGCCCAATCGTCGTCCATGCGGAGTTAGCCGTCTGTCTGCATTGTCGATGCGCAGGTGCAGCCGGAACTCCGCCCGCGAGGTAAACATCCGGTATGGCTCGTTGGTTCCTTTCGAGATCAGGTCATCAATCAGGATGGCAATATAGGCTTCTGTTCGATCTAAAGTAAAAATCGCCTGCGCGGGCACTTCATGCGACAACTGAAAATCCGGCCGCTCCCCCGCATATTCTTGCGCCTTCGGCGTACTTCTCTCTTTACTTATTATTCCTTTGCACCAGCGAGCTGCCAGTGCTGCGTTAATCCCGGCCATCAAGCCTTGGCAAGCAGCTTCTTCATAGCCGGATGTTCCATTGATCTGTCCCGCCAGGTACAAGCCCTCGAACTTCTTCACTCGTAGCGACCGGTCCAGTTCTGTCGGGTCGATCGAATCGTATTCAATGGCGTAGCCGGGTCGCAGCATGGCCGCGTTTTCCAGGCCCGGAATGGAGGCGACAATCTCACGCTGTACCTCTTCCGGCAGCGAAGTGGACATGCCGTTGACGTACACCTCGTCCGTGTCCAACCCTTCCGGTTCCAGGAAAAACTGGTGCCCATCCTTGTCGGGAAAGCGGACGACCTTGTCTTCGATGGAAGGGCAGTAGCGGGGGCCGATAGCTTCAATTGCCCCCGAGTACATCGGCGAGCGATGCACATTCGCGCGGATAATCTCCATGGTGCGCGGGGTTGTGCGGGCCACAAAGCAGGATACCTGCGGCAGCGTAAGCTTCCTGGTCCGGAATGAAAAGGGCGTCGGGTCTGTGTCGCCCGGTTGCTCCTCGAAGCGGGTCCAATCGATAGTCCGGCCGTCAAGCCGGGGTGGCGTCCCGGTCTTCAAACGGCAGCTTCGCAGCCCCAATGCCTTGAGCGCCTCGCCCAGCAACACGCTGGCCGGCTCGCCCGCACGCCCGGCTGTGTACTGCGTTTCGCCGCAATGGATCAGGCCATTTAAAAATGTGCCGGTCGTGACCACGGTCGCATGGGCGTGGATTTCGCCGCCGTCGCGCAGCGTCAGGCCGACTACCCGAGCCTCTTGAAACTCAAAGCCGGTTACCTCCGCCTGCACAATCTCCAGGTTCGACTCCGCTTCTAAAAGCGTGCGCATTGCCTTCCGGTACAAAGCTTTATCGCATTGCGCACGGGGACTCCAAACCGCAGGCCCGCGCGAGGTATTCAGCAGCCGAAACTGGATGCCGACCGAATCAGCCACCTGCCCCATGACGCCGCCCAAGGCATCAATCTCTCGAACGAGATGGCCTTTGGCGACGCCGCCGATAGCCGGGTTGCAGCTCATCTGCGCGATCTTGTCGAGCGAGAGCGTCAGAAGCACAGTCCGCAGGCCCAGGCGCGCGGCAGCCACAGCGGCTTCACACCCGGCATGCCCGGCCCCGACAACGGCAACATCGTACGACTTGTTTTCCATACCCATACCTATCCAGTTTACCGGTGGACTGAGCGGCAAGCTCTCAGAAGTGCAGCCGGGCTGAAATCTGAATCTGCCGATCCTGGTACAGGCTGGTGTTATTCGAGTTCAACGGCGTTCCAAATTCAGACGTACCGGCTTTGGTGCCGCTTTGCCATGTAAGCCGAGGCGCGGTACCAACTGTGCTCGAATTTGAAATCGAGTAGCCGGTCGTGTCGATGCTGGTTACATTTTGATGGTTGAGCAGGTTGAAGCTCTCCCCCAGCAGCTCAAGCGAGACGCGCGGGGTAAGCTGCGTACGCTTCGAAATGCGGACATTTGCATTGATGATGCCTGGATAGCGGAAGGTATTTCGACCCACTTCGGCGATGCGGTTGGCACCGCCTGAGCCGTTGATCGAAGCGCCCAGACCGCTCAGGATTTCTTTGCGATCTACTGTATCGATGTAGTCCATAGCCGGAACCGAACCGGCGGTTTGCAGCGAGTAGGGGAGCCCGTCGCGTACCTCCGCAGTCGGCGACACCTCAAATCCATTCGTCGCCATACCCAGCAAACCCCGCACATGCCACGGCGTCTTCATCACCAAACCGCCGGTCAGGCGGCTGCGGATGTCGAAGTTGGAATTACCGTACTCCAGCGCCAAATTGCCGGGGTCGAGCACGTCATTCGTGTCAGTAAAAGCAGTCGCGTTCTGGTTCCAATCCGCTGCGTGGGCGTAGGTGTAGGAGCCGTGCAGGTCAAAGGAGTGGGAGAAGTTGTGATCTACACGCAGCACCGCCGCCGCATACTTTGAGTTGGTCTCGGAGAAGATGCGGGTGATTTGTTGATAGCTGGGGTTCAGGCGCGCGGTGTAGAAGCGCGTAGTGTACGTGGCGGGCAACGGGCCTTGTTTCAAAGGATCGACCACGTTGTAGGTAAGCGTCTGCGCGGAGCTCAGATCGATGTTGGTATCGAGGTAATCAGGCAGCTCGCGGCCTGCGGAAAACAGCCCGGACGCGGTAATGGTCGTATCGCGGGTGATTTTCTGCTGAAGTGAAATTTCGTATTGGTGAATCTGGGGGTTCTGAAAATGAGAATCGAAGAAGACCGCCGCGGGTGCCACGGCTAGACGAGGCGTGCCCGAGAACACAAACGGAAACGGCGGCGTACCGGTATCGAGCGGCTGGAAGTAGTAGGAACGCTGCGCGTACGGATTGCCGGTTTGCGTGAGCGCAGAAAAGGCAGTCGAGTTGATGATGCGACCATAGTAAATGCCGTATCCGCCGCGCAGCACTGTGTGGCCTGCGCCGGTCGGGTCCCAGGCAAAACCGATGCGCGGCCCATAATTATTTTTGTCATGCGGCAGGTGCGCCGTTTCGGCAATATCAAGATTCACAAGCGTTGTATTGGTATTTGGCAACTGCTCATACTCGTACCGTAGACCGAGCGAAAGGGTGAGATGCGGCGTGGCTTTCCACTGATCGGCAACGAAACCGGCAATATCGGCGGACTGAAACTGAAACGTGGTAGGCCCAAAGCTTTGCGTGTAATAGGAGTAGCAGGGTAGCACGCCCACGCCGGTCGTTGCATTGTCGCAGTGGTTAGGCGACAGGTAATCCGTCGCAAACGTCATCACATTGGAATACACATAGGTGCCATTACCGTTATAGAGCGAGTCACTGTAATCGTTCACATAGTCGTAGGCGCCTCCTACCTTGATCGTGTGGTGGCCATGTACCCAGGTGACAGTATCGGTGAGCTCATAGCGGTGCTCATCGGGGTAAGCCGCGCGGTTCAGCACAGGCGGGTTACCGAAGCGAAACCCGTAGCTCTGGATGGAAACCTGTGGCGGCCTGCCATAAATGTTGTTAGCCAGGGTGGACTCAAATGGAGCGGGGGGATTGCTAAGCTCGGTTTCAAGGTCGCGCCCATACTGAAAAGCCACATCATTCAGGATATTCGGTGTCAGAAAGTAGGCCCAGCGGGTTTGAGCTACATCATTCGCCACATCGGAGTTGCCGAAAGAATTGCTGCCGAAGGTCGCGGTCGGTGAAGTCTGCACGCCATTGGGCGAGATCCAGCGCATGTGATTCCATTGCAGGGTCAGGTGGCTGCGGTCGTTGAGTTGCCAGTCAACCTTCGGGAAGTAGATGGTTTGGTCGGCGGTTCGCGGCACAGTGCCAAGCAGGGAAGCAAGCCCGGTAAGCACACCGTTGTACTCGGTAAGCGCCTGGGCCTGGGTCACGGTCAACCGTTGAGCAAGCGTCTGGATTTGCTGTTGTGTCGGCGTGCCGAACAGTTTTACGGGATTGCCGGCACGGGCAATAGCAGGGAAATCGCGGTGGTAGCGGTCATAGGTAAAGATGCCGAACAGCTTGTCCCGCAGGATGGGGCCGCCGACCGTGACACCGCCCTGGGTGAGCGTATCCCGTAGTCCTACACCGACCGTGGTAGCAGTATTTTGTGTACCGGTGGTGACTGCCGTAGTAGTGGCAAATGCATTGCGGGCAGCCCAGGCGCTGTTGCGGTCATAGAAAAACAGCTGGCCGTGCAGGGCATTGCCGCCGCTGCGAGTGACGGTGTTGATGACACCGCCGGCGGAGCGGCCATACTCTGCGCCGTAGTTCGAGGTGTTGACCTGGAACTCCTCCACTGCCGATTCGGAGTTCGAGTAGGCAACCGTCGTGCGACCGCGCTCCTCGGAGAAGAAGGCCTGGTTGTTATCCGCGCCGTCAACTGTGTTGTTATTGAGCAGCGCGCCTACGCCGCGGAACGACAGCAGTCCATTGGCATCCGCGTCCGGGGTCACGCCCGGGGTTAACAACGCGAAGTCGGACCAGCGACGGCTGCTTGTCGGCAGGTCGTGTACGGCAGTCGCGTCCAGCGTCGTGGCAAATGCGGCGCTTGCCGTGTCCATCACAGGCGCGACGTCGGCGACCTGCACAGTCTCAGTTGCCTTACCGAGCGGCATGGTGGCGCGCATTGTGGTGACTGTGCCGACGGATACGACGGCATTAGCCTCTAACGCCGCAAATGACGGAGCCGAGGCGTGCAGTTGATACGTTCCGGGCGCAAGGCCGGGAAAGTAAAACAGGCCGGACTCGTCCGAAATGGCATTGAGCGAAAAGCTGGTCGCGTTGTCTGTCAGTACCAGTGCAGCATGGGCCACGGGCTTACCGGCAGGGTCCAGAAGCGTGCCCTGCAGGCCGCCGAGGTCCGTGGACTGCGCGAGACCGGTAGCAGGCAGGGTGAGCGCGGCCAGCAGCAGGCCGGCAAGGGTCTTCAAGCGAGAGGTACGAACGTTCACGGCGCGGGCTCCATGGAGCGCAGCCGGGGAGTGGAAGGCACAGCAAAGGCTTCACGCTTGCAGCAGCAGCCTCACTACGTGGCGAGGGCGCGTTGCTACAGACGACGCCGAAGCAGCTAAAAAGCCGTATCGGCAAGCCATATATCAAAACATCGAGCGGATAAGTGAATTGAGCATAGCCGATTGACTAGACTGAAAGTACAAATGTTTATCGATGAAACGCGAATTCGAGTCAAAGCCGGTGACGGCGGTAATGGGTGCATGGCATTTCGCCGTGAAAAGTTCGTTCCCAAGGGTGGTCCTTCGGGCGGCGACGGCGGGCGCGGCGGCGACGTCATCATGGAGTCGAGCCAGCGCCATAACACGCTGATCCACTTCCGCTACAACCCGGAGCACAAGGGCGAGCGTGGCCGCCACGGCGAGGGCTCCAACTGCTCCGGCAAAGAGGGCCACGATGTAGTCCTCAAGGTGCCGGTGGGCACAACTGTCTACAACCACGACACCGGCGAGCTGGTCCATGATTTTCGCCATCCGGACGAACGCATTACAGTCGCGCACGGCGGACGCGGCGGACGCGGCAACCAGCACTTTGCCACGCCCACGCACCAGGCCCCGCGTGAGCATGAGATGGGCTTTGAGGGCCAGGAGTTCACGCTGCGCTTGGAGCTGAAACTGCTGGCTGATGTAGGGCTTGTCGGCTATCCAAACGCCGGTAAATCGACGCTGATCTCAAGAATTTCTGCTGCAAAGCCGAAAATTGCCGATTACCCCTTTACAACACTTGAGCCGAACCTGGGCGTGGTGACGGTAGGCGAAGCGCCGCATGAGGAAAGCTATGTCGTTGCCGACATCCCGGGACTGATCGAGGGCGCGCACGAGGGAGCGGGCCTGGGTGTACAGTTTCTGCGCCACGTGGAGCGCACCGGGGTGCTGGTGCACCTGGTGGATGTTTCCGACGGCAGCGGACGCGAGGACCCGGTCGAGGACTTCAAGATCATCAGCGAGGAGCTGCGCGGCTTCGGTCACGGCCTGCCGGACAAGCCGGTGCTGGTGGTGGCCTCAAAGTTGGACGCAGCAAACCCGGCAAAGCTCAAAAAGCTGCAAGCCATGGCAAAGCGTCGTAAGTTGCAGTTTTTTGCGATTTCAGCAGTAAGCGGTGAAGGGTTGGAGCCGCTGCGTTACGCCATGGCCGAGTACGTGCGCGCGCACCGGATCGAGCAGGCGAGCGCCGCAGCGGAGCTGGCGGGCGGTTTTTAGAAGATTGCATGAGAAAGCAGGATTAAATACGAGTCCGGCAAGGCAGAGCGAGCCTTGAACGAGAACGATCCGGATCACTTCTTTACGGAGCACAGTTCGTAACTTTACAGCCCTGAAGGCTGGACAGCCGTAAGCTTCAACGCGTACAACCAAATCCATAGTGTTGAACGTGTCAAAATCTTCTTTCTACTTGGGAGTGACTTTCATTGAGATTCAATCGGCGTAGTTTCCTACAGGGTGCGGCTACGCTGGCCCCATTGTTCGGCTCCGGATTCGGAAGCCTGGCGGTTCGTAAAGCAACAGCCGCGATGCACAACGGGGCGGGCCATACATTATTTGTGGGGACACAGACAAGTACAGGCAGCAATGGAATTTACTCGTACGCCTGGGATGCCGAAGCAGGCAACCTGCGCCTGTTGGGGCTCTCCGCAACAACCCCGATGCCTACATTCCTGGCGATTTCTCCTGACAAGCGTTTCCTTTTCGTAGCCAATGAAACCGATGATTTTGGTGGGGCACACTCCGGCGGAGTTTCAAGTTTCCGGGTTCCCAGTAGCATCGGGCAGGTGCCGCAACTCCAGGCTGTCAATAGTGCAGTCGCCGGCGGCGGTGGAACCTGCTATGTCAGGCTCGACCACACCGGGGGGGTACTGCTATGTGCAAACTATGGTGGCGGCAGTGCTTCATCCTTCAAGATTTCAAAAGCAGGTGACATCAGCCCGGCAGTTTCACACTTCCAGTACAGCGGGCATGGGCCCAACACCGAGAGGCAGAAAGCACCGCATGTGCATCGCGCCACGGCCTCGCCCGGCAACGGGTTTGCGCTGTTTAATGACCTTGGGCTCGACATGATCCACATCTACAAGATGGACGCAGCCACAGCCGAGCTGACCCCGCATGAGCCGTCCGCGTGGCAGGCTCCGGCAGGCTCCGGTCCACGATCGCTTGAGTTCCATCCAAGCGGCAAATGGGCGTACTGCGTTACAGAGATGGGCTCAGCCGTTATGGTGCTTGACTGGGACGAAGCCAAGGGCACGCTGACGACCAAGGATCAGGTTTCGCTCATTCCCGAAGGCTTCAAAGGCCGCTCGCAGGCCTCCGAGCTGGCGCT
>CAXSFX010000127.1:0-10996 GCA_964236655.1 uncultured Acidobacteriaceae bacterium
TCAAGATGACTCACAATCATCCTGCTGATGCCGATACCGCCCGAGGCAGTCAGGCTCCCTGCAAGCTGCTGCATAGCCATTCCTAGAAATTGGTCCCGACTGCCGTCTTCGCTATCCTCATCTTCACCACCCGGCGCGGTAGCAAAGCTTTTTTCCGCTGATTGCAACCAACTTCCCAGCAGGATGGACTCAAAATCCTTGCCTGCTTTCTCAATCTTTGCCTTCTCGTTTTGTACGTGACCCACACCAAAAACGCGTGTCGTGCTCGCGGCTGCTTCTCCCTTGGCCTGCTGTAGCAAGTGCTGCGTCGTGCTCTCCACCGCATTTGCAGTTTGTGTACCAGATATCTGCATCATCAGATCACCTCAAGATCGGCCTGGAGGCCACCGGCTGCTTTGATCGCTTGCAAAATTGCCACAATGTCGTGTGATGTGGCACCAATTGCATGCAGGCCGCGGATAAGCTCGTTTACATCCGCACCATTATCCAGACGAATAGATTGCGCCGGAGGATCCTTAACCGCCAAGGCAGTTTCAGGAACGATAGCGGTCGTGCCCTTACTCAGCGGCCCCGGCTGAGACACAGCGAGCGTAGTGGCGACTTCAATCGTAAGGCTGCCTTGCAGCAGCGACACAGGTGAGAGCTTTACGTCACCGCCGAACACTATGGTTCCTGTCCGCTCATTTACTATGACCCTTGCCGGCTCATGAAAGTTGATAGCCAAATTTTGCACACGCGAAATTAACAACGGCACCGAACTTTCACCCGAGGCGGCTACATCAATGGTTACTCGGCGGCTATCGACTGCAGTTGCCACCGGCCTGCCTAAATTCTGGTTAATAACGTCAGCTGCATCTCGTGCTGCAGTAAAGTCGCTGTTCCGCAGCAACAAAGACACTGTCTGAAGTTGCGATAGATCAACTGAGGCACTCCGCTCAATAATCGCCCCGTTTGGAATGCGGCCTGTAGTTGGCAGATTCACTTGCCGGACGTTACCAGCCGCTCCTTCTGTGTAACCACCCAGCACCAGCGGCCCTTGTGCCTCGGCGTATACCCGCCCGTCAGGCCCATGCAGAGCCGTTAGCAGAAGCACTCCACCCTCAAGACTGCGTGCATCGCCTACCGACGAGATCGTCAGATCGATCTTCATGCCCGGACTTGCGAAAGCCGGCAGGGTGGCGGTGACAAAAACGGCAGCAATATTTTTGACGACTACCTGGCCCGGATTAATCTGCACTCCAAGGCGCTGCATTGCGTTAGCCAGGCTTTGCACAGTAAAGAAGGTCTGCTGCCGATCACCGGTACCGTGCAGCCCGGCAATCAATCCGTACCCTACCAATTGATTTTCCCGCACCCCTTCCACGTCCGCGATATCGCGAAGCAGCACCGTACGCGTAGGTGCCGCCGCATGCACAGGTGCAAAGGTACACAGGAGCAGCAAGCAACAGAGCACGCAGCGCGCAGCCGAAAAGGGGAAATGCCAAGATATAGCCATTAGAAACCGAAGAGCCAGAGGACGGCCCGAGTAATTGGATTAGGCGATCGAACACTGTCGGAGATAATGCCTTTACCTTTCATTTCCACCTCAAGGTTGCTTAGCGAAGTGGAAGCAATAGTATTAGCCGGCGTGATGTCGCCCGGGCGTGCTACGCCGCGCACCACAATATTCTCGTGCTGGTTATTCATAAAGATTTGGCGCTCGGCCTCAACCACCAGGTAGCCGTTCGGCAACACGGCTATGACTTGTCCAGCCAGGCTCGTCGTAAAACTGGTGTTGGACGCTGTCTGTCCTTGGCCCTTCAAAGCTGTATTGCTCTGCGCGGTCAGTAGCGGATTGGTACCATGTGTGGCAATACCCCCTACCAAACCGGAAATGCCGGAGCTAGTCGAGAACTGCCGTTGACTATTAACATTTCCACTCTGTGCGGCACTTGTCTGCACGGCAACCTGGATGATGACCGTATCATTCAAACCGTGTGCCTTGTAGTCCATGGAAAGGTCGGCAAGCGAAGCACTTGGCGTCCACAAGCTTCCGATTGAACGAGTATCCGGCAGAGGCGCATTGCCTTGCTCCAGGCGATCGATGTAGTCAGTGCGCAGCTGCGCTGGATCCAGCTTCTTCGGTTGCAGCGCTTTCGGAAGCAAATTTGTAATCTCTGCTGCAGCGCGATGCGTATCTGCTGCAAACGCTGCTCCAGCAAGCGTTAGTAACACTACGAACCGTACGGCTTTGCCGCGGATCATAGGCTGCCTCGCACGGTAGTGCCATCCACAATGGCAGCTTCGTAAATCCGTCCGTGCGCAAGAGCGGCGACATGGATCATGCTACCTGCTGTGCCTCCTTGAAGGCACGTCACTGGAACACGCAAGTGCAGCCTACCACTGTCAATTAAAAGAAACACGCGTGCACCACTGTGCAGTACTGCCGGCAAGGGGGACGTGTCATCCACCAATTTCGTTGCCGTTGTTTTCGCCGTAAGCGGCATATGCACCAGGACGTAAAAGGGCATGCAGGCACCCGGCTCGGCACAGCGCAGGCGAACTCTCCCCTGCGACCATTCCGAATCGCTACTCTGGCCAGGAACTTTCACCGGCTCTATGGGTCCCGCCACAAGCACAGGCTCTTCACTTCTTGCTTCTACCTTCATGGGCAATTCCACGGCCGCGCCTGCTAACTCAGCGTGCGCGACGAGCACGGCATGTACGGCAGCATCCAGGCGAATCGGGTACGAAGCTTTGCTGTCTCCGGCATGCGCAAACCGTTCCGTCCCCAAGCCAAACAGTAAGAGCGCATAGAGTATTCGGTTCATCCTGTGACCCTTATCCTTTCCCTTCAACCTGCCGTACGCGGAACACCTTACTGCGTCAACTGGTTGAGCTGCTGTAGCATCTCGTCTGCTGCTTTCACAACGCGCGAGTTTGATTCATAAGACCGCTGGGCCACAATCATCTGCACAAACTGGTCCACAACGCTGACGTTGGACTGCTCCAACACACCTTGTTGCAGTGAGCCGATACCGTCGCTGCCACCCGGTGCGCCAATAATCGGGTCACCCGAAGCAGTCGTTTGCAGAGAAACGTTATTACCGACACTGTTCAATCCGCCGGGATTGACAAACAATGCCAGCTGGATAGAGCCGACCTGCTGCGCCTGCGTCTGCCCCGGCTGCACAACCGAAACCGTGCCATCACTGCCTACGGAAATAGAAGTCGCATCCGGCGGCACTGTCACAGCCGGTTGTAATGGGTCGCCGTTCGGCGTAACCACATTGCCTTGAGCGTCCAATTGAAATGAGCCGGACCGCGTATAACCGGTCTGTCCATTCGGTAGCAGAATCTGGAAAAATCCTTGTCCTGAAATTGCAAGGTCCAGCTGGTTACCGGTTTGCGAAAGCTCACCCTGAGTCTGAATAATCTCGGTTGAAGTCGGTCGTGAACCCAGGCCTATTTGCAGACCGGTGGCCACAGTGGTCTGCTGCGAAGCTGCGGAACCCGGAGCGATTTCATTTTGGTACAGCAAGTCAGAAAACTGGACTCGCCGCTGCTGAAACCCGGCTGTGCTCGAGTTTGCTAAGTTGTTGGCAATGGCATCGAGGTTCATCTGCTGCGCAGTCATGCCGCTTGCTGCTGTATAGAGTGCACGAATCATATGTCAAAGCTCCTAAAAGAAATCGGTTGCGTCTAGCTGGGGGTGACTCTCGGCAAATCCTCTGCCGCAGTCTTGTTAAGATCGGTATCGAACATCGTAAGTACCTTGCGCATGGCTTCTGCCGAGCGCTGTGCGTCAATCAAGGCCACCACGCTGGTTACCGGATTTACATTTGAGCTTTCTAACATGCCTTGGCTTACAGTGGATTGGGTTGCGGCATACGCCGTACCCGCAGGCGCGGTGTAGAAGTTGTTACCGGCACTCTCTAGCCGGGTACCCGCGGGAAACTCAACCAGGCTCAAGTGCCCGGCAAGGGCACCATTGGATGAAATGGTACCGTCGGAACTAACAGAAACCGGTCCCGGAAGCAGCTGGATCGGACCGCCGGTACCAAGCACAGCCTCACCGGTTTGGGTTAGCAGCTGCCCTTGCGGCGATACCCGAAACGCACCGTTGCGGCTATATTGAGTGCCGCTTGCTGTTTTTACAGAGAAGTAGCCCGGTCCTTGTACCGCGAAGTCCATGCTGTTACCGGTTGCGCTCAGTGAACCTTGTCCCTGGTCCAGGTGGGTTGCGCCCAGCACGCCATAATTGTTAGCAACCTGGTTGAGTACGGAACCCAGCGGATGCTTGGTTGAGGCGGCAAGCACGGAGCTAAAGGAACCCTGCTGCGCCCGGTACCCTGCTGTGCTGGCATTCGCCAGGTTATTGGCAATCGCATCCAGCGAATCGGTTCGTGCAATTAAACCGGCACACGCTGCGTAGAGTCCGCTATCCATCAAGAACCTCTCAAAATGCTTTCGCATTCCTTATATGCACGATATGGGCCATTCTTACTCGGCAAAAGTTGCCGGGTTTTCAGTGGAAATGAGGGTTTTGTCAGTAATTTCGCGGCATAGGTGAGAAAACCGTGAGAGAAAGAGCTATGGTACGTGAGGAAATGCTGAGGATCCGAGCTTCGGCATCCAGGCTATAGCCGCGAAGCAGGCAAACACACCCGCAAACCTATCTTGGCAGCCTACATAATTGTTCGACATATGCGTGCATGGATGCGCTAATTGCACCGACTCGGATAACTGCTCTCAAGCGGTTTCTTGTAACAGTTCCGAGTTGCCGCAAGACATGGCATGTGCTACCTGGAGAATGCCTGCCCAGGGTTCCGGGCACAGAGGCATGGCAATTGCCGCCTGCAAGTAGGGTGGCAGATGCCAGCGTGCCGCCAGCTGCATAATCTCTGCCATAGAGTCTTTCGCCGTCAAGGCCGGTTGATATGGTTCCCAGCCAAGCAGTGCAGGCAGCATGGCAGCTTCATGCAGCAAACCTACTAAATACGCCTGCTCCGGGCATGCGCTTTCCGTGCGCTCGGCAACCATCCAGCAGGCATACGCCAAGGAGCGGCTATGCTCCCAAAAACGAGCAAGCCGGTGCAGATTTGCATCAGCAAAGGCTACACGCTCTACTGCATCGCCGCATACAGCTTCCATCCATGCATCGCTGCTCAGACTGGCAAGGCAGTCCTCAAGACGCATAGGCGAAGTCATCCGCCCACCCGCAGAGCCACACTCTTCGCCGGCTTTTCGGAAAATTTCGAGCGTTGCTCCAGGATCGTTCAAGATAATGCCTACAGCCGCTCGCAGGTCGACAGAACGTTCACAAAGCAGCAGCTCCAGCTGTAAACGGGTAGCCAGCAGCGTAGGAACCGGCGGAAGCAGCAACGTAGCTGGACGCAACATGCTTTCTAAAACAGGTTCGGATCTTCCCTGTATCCAGCGTGGGGCCGGCATGAGTCGAGTTGCGGAATGGAAAGAGGTTGTCTGCATGTGCAAGCTGTGCCTGACCTTCTATCGGCCAGTAACCTTCACATTTCTAGTGCATACACGTATTATTTTGTGGCTTCGGGAGCCGTTTGTATGCAAAATGCCACACCCGGCCTTGCCAAAGTCGCCGACTACCGCGGAACGCATAGCAAGGAATTTTCAAAAGATTTATCGCTGCGCCCATAGCGTACCCATACCAAATCTCCGGCACGGCCAAGCACAACCTGTTCCGCATGCGCTTGCAAAGCCTTCTCCAAAATCGTATGGGCTGCTGCCTGGAGTGGTTGCGCTGCAACGATCTGAGTTTGCTGATCTACACCATCCATGACAAGCTGGGCTTTCCACCGACTGGCCGTTATAAAGCAGCCTTCAGCCCGTCGCCCTACGATCTGCTCCGTCACGGCAAGAACTCCTCGATCAAGCCGATCAGCAAAGCCGATCACAATGCGATCAGCTGCACCATGCACGGTTGCAGCCAAAACCTGCATGGCAAGCGCCGCAGGAAGCACCAGCTCCGGCGCAATAGGCTGTGGAGGCAAGGAGTAGAAAGCGCAACCACTCTCCTCCGCGCGTACTGCGGCAAGCTGCTCCTCAGTGACTGCACCGGTCGCAATCAAAGCCTCACCAAGTGAAACGCCGCGGTCCTCTGCAAGCTGCCTTGCATCCCGTAAAGCCTGCTCTGAGAGAACTTGATCCCGCAACAGCAGTAACTGAAACGGCATTCGCGGCAGTCTTCGTACGGTACCCGGCTCGCCCGGCATGCGGCTGCTCAGCCGTGACATCACGGCGGCTTCAAAGCATTGCGAACCGCACAGCCACGCCCCGTCTAAAAAAATCCCATCCCTGCGAAGCCATGAATGCGACACAGTGAAGCGTCTACACCTGGCCTCGGCGCAGCCCAGCACCCGCAGCTTGGCACCCCCAAGTCTCGACCAGCCCGGCACTTGCAAGGAACCCCCGGCCATGTGCTTACAGAGCCATCGATTGCAGGACTTCCGTCACCCGCACACCGTAGTTGCCGTCCACGATTACAGCCTCGCCTCGCGCGATCACACGCCCATCCAGGATCAGTTCCACAGGCTCATCCACTTCGCGGTCCAGTTCCACCACCGAGCCGCTGCTCAGGTCCATTACCTCGCGCAGCGAGAGCCGCCGCTGTCCAAAACGTAATGTCACGTTCAACTCCACATCCATTACCAGGCCAAGGTTACCGCTGGTGATGCCGGAAGCCTCTGCCGCCGCGGCCACGCGAGCCAGCCGCGCCAAACCTCTCTGCATCTCTGCATCGGCATATAAATGCATCATTGCTGAAGCAATTCCGGCGGTGGGGCAGCTCAGCGAGGCCATCGCAAGCGCCTCATCCGGTAGCTGGCACTCCTCCGTTGCATACACATGTACTGTGCCGTAATGTGCGAACAGTGCAGCGGCCAGGGGCTCGCAGCTGGTTTGCAGTGCCGTCGCAAACAGCGTTGTCGGCTCTGCCGCGCTACCGGCAAGCACTGCCGCCTCAGCTGCATCTACGGCAACAAAGCACTGGCCGGCGAGCGCGCCTTCAAACCGCAACGGCAGCACAATCCGCTCAGGCGAGACGCCTTGTGGCGCATTCTCTGCCGAGGGGACTACCGACAACTCCCATGCAGCAGCTCCAGCCAGCTTGAGCTGCTCACCCAGAATAGGCACAAAAATTTTGGCGAACTGGTCGTATAACTCATTTGTTTTCCGCGCTTCTACAGTCATGCACTCTCCCCTTGATTTCCTTGCCCGACAGATTCGGTTCCTACTCGTCAGTTGAGTCATGCGCCGAACTCGACGCAATCAACTCCACTGCTTTGTTCTTGCCGCTTCGCACCGGTACCGCTTCAAAAAAGTCATGTCCCTCAAGCACCAGCCTGCCTGAGGACTCCACTGCGGCACCCAACCGGAACACCGAGCCCACTGCCAGCGAGGCCAGCTCCCGCACCGGCACACGCACCTCGGGCAGTCCACCGGCCAGGGTGAACTGACAATCAAGAATGCGTTCCTCCAGCGGCAGCCTTGGGACAAAACGAGCAGGCCCGCGTGCACTGGCCGGGTCAGCCTTGATGTTGCGTACCAGGTGGCCGCCCACCGATGCCGGAAACGCAATATGGAGCTGGCCCAGCACGCCTGCCAGTCCCACCTCAAAGCGCACCAGCAGCACCTTCTCCGTGGGCGGAAACAGCTTGTGCACCATGGATGGCTTCACTGCCGAGCCGGGTGTGATAGAAACGCCGATAGGCTGCCACGCGCGCTCAACCTGTTGCGCCACTAAACCGACGACCCCCTGCACTATCTCCTCGTCGATCTCGGTCAGCTCGCGGTTGTCTTCCACTGTCGCCCCGGTCCCGCCCAGCAGCAGGTCGATCATCGTGTACAGCAGCGGCGAATCCATCTCAATCAGCATGGTGTGTGAAGCAGGCGCAAGCGTACACGGCAGCACGTACCCGCTCGGCAGCAAGCCCGCCCGGTAATCATCCATGCTGAACTGCTCCAGCGAACTCAGCTTTACCTCAAGCGCCGTGCCCAGGTACACGTCCAGCGTGTTCATCAGGTTGCGTGCCAGCACCTCGTGCAGCGTCTTGAGCGCGCGTGCACTTTCATTTGACAGCCTGCCCGCCGAGTGAAAATTGCAGGGCTGCACCGTCTTTTCCCTTGCCTCTACAAGCTTGCGTGCTGTCGGCATCGTCGTCACCGTATCCCTGCCGAAACGTGGCTATGTGCCTGCGGCACCGGTTGCAAGGCCGGGCCGCACATCGCCCTGCGCAGCTTCGCTACCGCTGCATTGTGAAGCTGCGCCACGCGTGAAACAGCCACTCCCACCACCTCCGCAACTTCTCTCATCGTCAATTCTTCCTTGTAGTACAGCGATAAAATCAGCTGTTCGCGTTCATTTAATATCGCAATGGCACTTGCCAACTGCCGCTTTTGTTCTGCTTTTACGCACAGCTCAAAAGGGTTTTCATCGGGACTCAGTGCCGATTCAATCAGGTCCTGCACCTCGCCGCTCTCTGAAGCAAGCGTGGCGTGCTGACTCACAATGGTCAGGCTATCGATTGCAGTCATTGCCGTGTCCAACTGATCGAGCGACATCCCCATCTCCCGCGCCACTTCCTCCTTCTCCGGCTTGCGGCCCAGCATTGCCTCTAGCCGCATGCCCGTCTCGGCTATATCGCGCGCCTTGCGCCGCATGCCGCGCGAGCCCCAGTCCAGCGTGCGCAGGCTGTCCATGATGGCGCCTCGGATCCGAAAGCGGGCAAAAGTTTTGAATTGCGCATTCCGGCTGCTGTCAAAGTTTTGGTACGCCTCAAGCAGTCCCAGAACACCGGCGTTCACCAGGTCCTCAATCTGAACACTCGCCGGCAACCGCTCCAGGATGCGCGCTGCAATGAAATACACCTGCGGCAGCTCCTCCAGAATCAACCGGTCACGCTCTGACGAGACAGAAGTGGCCGCCTGGTTTGCCGCCAGCTCTACAGTGGCCAGCCATTGGTATGCCGCATGTGCTCCCATCACACCCTCATCTCTTTCTCATCTCGCTCACATCGGTCGGTCTAACGGATAACACCAATCGATTGCACCGCAGTCAGCGGAGGAATCTCCGTCGGTGCAATCACTACCAGCTTTGGCAGAAAAGGCTCCATCAGCCTGCGCAGGTAGTAGCGGCCCGGTGAGGCGCACAGCACTACCGGGGGTGCTTCACCGATTGCATCTCCAAAAGTCCCACGCAGACTATCTAGCACTTTTCGGGCCACACTTACCTGTAATGCACCCGCGGTAACTTGACCCGGCTGCGTGTTCGCTGCCCGCATGCATTCCTCTTCAAGTGCCGCGTCCAGCGTCATCACCTTGAGCTCGCCTTTGTCGTCAAGCAGGGGGCGAATCAGCGAACGCCCCAGCACATGCCGTGCTGCCTCTACCAGGGCAATCGGGTTCTTGTTCGTCGTAGCCGTATCGATCAGTGCTTCCAGAATGGACCCCAGGTCGCGGATAGACACCTGCTCCCGCAGCAATTGCTGCAGCACTTTTTGTACCTCTCCCAGGCTCATCAGCTTGGGTATCAACTCGTCCACCAGCTTGGGGTGCGAATCGTTCAACCGGTCCACCAGTCGCTTGGTTTCGGCACGTGTCAGCAGTTCATATGCATTGCGCTTGATCAGCTCGGCCAGGTGCGCGGCCAGCACAGAGGTGGTATCGACCACGGCGTAGCCCGCCGCAATGGCCTGGGCCTGCAGCTCCGGCATAATCCACTTGGCGGCGACATTGAACGCCGGCTCGCGCGTATCGATACCGGGCAGCGGCAGCGCATTCGGGTCTGACGCGATCGCCAACAAGTGCCCGCGCTTGAGCTCGGCTCGCGCAATCTCCACGCCGCGCAGGTGCACTACATATTCGCCATCTCTCAGCGAGAGGTTGTCGGTGATATGAATCGACGGCACCAGGAAGCCAAGCTGCTGTGCCAGGTTCTTGCGCAAGGCTTTAATGCGCGTCAGCAGCTGACCGCCCTGCTTGGCATCGACCATGGGCACCAGCCCGGCACCTACCTCCAGCATCAGTTCGTCCAGTTTCAAAATAGCGTCCATCGGGTCTGCGCCGGCCCCACTTCCTGCGCCGGCCTGCGCTGCAAGCAGCGGAGCGGCAGTTTCTTCCACGTCAACCAGGCTGGGTTCCACTTTTATCGTGTGTGCCGCGTAGAACAGCATGCCTGCAATTGAGAAAAATGCCAGCTTCGGCAGTCCGGGAATGAGCCCGAAAGCACACAGCACACCACCCGCAATCCGTAGCAGCCGGGGGCTTGCCAGGATTTGTCGATTCACATTCACACCGAGCGAGTCTTTGCTGGCAGCGCGCGTGACCACGATACCGCCCGCAATCGATACCAGCAGCGATGGCAGAATGGCGACCAGCCCATCGCCGACAGTGAGTATGGTGTACGTCTTCAGCGCATCGGCAAAGGGGATACCCTGCTGAAACACCCCGATCAAAAACCCGGCGACGATGTTAATCGCCATAATGAGGATCGTCGCCAGCGAATCGCGCTGCGAAAAGCGAGCCGCGCCGTCCATGGCACCGCAAAACTCGGCCTCGCGTGACACTGCCTCGCGCCGCTTGCGCGCCTGCTGCTCGTTGATAAGCCCGGCGTTCAAATCTGCGTCAATAGCAAGCTGCTTGCCCGGCATCGCATCGAGCGTAAACCGCGCCGTGACTTCTGCCGTGCGCACCGCGCCGTGGCTCACTACCAGGTACTGAATCGCCACCAGCGCCAGGAACAGGACAAAGCCGACAATGTAATTGCCGCCCACCACAAACTGCCCAAACGCCTCAATCACCTTGCCCGCGGCGCTGGGTCCATCGCTGCCATGAAGCAGGATGCGTCGTGTACTGGCAAGGTCGAGCGAAAGCCGCATCAGCGTTAACATCAGCAGCAGGCTCGGGAAAACGGAAAACTGCACCGGCTTCAGGATTTGCACCGCAGTCAGCAGCACCAGCACAGAAGCCGTAATAGAGATGGTGA
>CAXSFX010000128.1:0-10900 GCA_964236655.1 uncultured Acidobacteriaceae bacterium
TCGCTGTGCAATCCATAAGAAATAGTTTTCGTGCGCTAGGTTGTGAGTCTGAGGGTTCATACATCCCAAAGTTATGTGCATTTGAAATACCATCTAGCTTTACTACAAGACCTATAGAGATGCTTATAAAGAAGGGTATTGAGCAAGAACGATGGGAGTACGAGGAAGGAGTCATGCGACACCCCACTGCACTTTAAGCCATCAGTTAAGAAGCTGACTTAAGTCGTTGTTGACCTGACTGCTCTCAACTCAGAAACCCGTACCTATTAGCGCAAAGCACCCGTCCGAGTGAAAACCTGCGCTACACTCAGAACGCCATGATCGTTCTCCCCTTCCTGCTGATCGCCGCAGTCGCCTACCTGCTCGGCTCTATCCCCTGGGGCTACCTGCTGGTGCGCACCTTCCGCAAGCAGGACATCCGCGCGGTCGGCAGCGGCAACATCGGCGCTACCAATGTAGTACGTTCCGGCGCAAAGGGCCTTGGAGCTGTGACCTTTGCACTCGACGCGCTCAAAGGATGGGTCGCAGTCATCTTCGCCACAGGCGTCCTGCCCATGCTGCCCGAGCGCTGGATACAGCATGACGCCGCCTACACCCTGCACGTAAGCACAGCAGCAGCATTGGCAGCCCTGTGCGCGCTGCTCGGCCACATCTTCCCTGTATGGCTCGGCTTTCGCGGCGGCAAGGGTGTGGCCACGGCGTTCGGTGTGGCGCTGGCACTGGCATGGCCGGTCGCGCTTACCTCGCTTGCAGTATTTTGCCTGACGCTCGCAGTCTCCCGAATCGTCTCGCTCGCTTCCCTTCTGGGAGCAGCAGCCATGGCAGTCGCCGCGTTCGCGTTTCCGCCGCACCTGGGCCGTGGATGGGCCGTGCTTACAGTCATGATCGTCGTTCCGGCTATCGTTATCCTCAAGCACCGCGCCAACATCGGACGCCTTCTGGCGGGTACGGAGTACCGCTTCGGCAGCAGCAAACGGGCGACCGCATGAGCCGCATCACCGTTCTCGGCGCGGGCTCCTGGGGTACAGCCCTCGCGCTCAATCTCGCAAAACGCCCCGGCAACGAAGTCACCCTCTGGGCCCACACGCCCGCACATGCCGCCGAGCTCGCAAGCATCCGCGAAAACACCCGCTACCTGCCCGGCTTTCCTCTGCCTGCCACACTTACGGTTACAGACTCTCTGGAACAAGCATCCCAGTTCGCCGACGCGATTTTACTGGTAGTCCCATCGCAGTACATACGCGCCACAACGGCCACACTTGGGCCCCTGCTGCAACCCGGCACGGCCCTGCTGAGCGCGGCCAAGGGCATTGAGGACAGCACCCTGCTACGCATGACAGAAGTGATTGCCGACACACTCGGCAATAAAGCGTCTCAGCATCCGATCGGCGTCCTGAGCGGCCCTTCCTTCGCGCAAGAGGTAGCCGCAGGCGCACCCGCTGCCATCACAATTGCTTTTCCGAATATGAGTGACGCAGAGCGCATGCAAGCCATGCTCACCACCGATACACTGCGGCTCTACCGCAACACCGATGTGATCGGCGTCGAGCTGGGCGGCGCTCTCAAAAACGTCATCGCCATAGCTGCCGGGGCGGTTGCCGGTCTGGAGCTGGGCCACAACAGCACCGCCGCCATCATCACGCGCGGCATCGCTGAAATTACCCGGCTTGCGCTGGCCTGCGGTGGCCGCCGCGAAACCCTCGCGGGTTTAGCCGGGATCGGTGACCTGGTACTGACCTGCACCGGTGCCCTCTCCCGCAACCGCTTTGTCGGCGTGGAACTGGGCCGCGGACGCGCACTGCCGGAGATTGTTGCCAGCCTCAACGGCAAGGTCGCTGAAGGCGTCCGCACCACAAATGCCGCGCTCGGTCTCGCGCGTCGTCACAACGTCAGCATGCCCATCGCAGAACAGGTGTATGCCGTGCTCTACGGCGAGCGTTCTGCCGCCGATGCCGTTCGTGAGCTCATGTCACGCCCGGGCCGCGACGAGTAACCGGCAAGACCGCCTACGCGGCTTGCGGTCACTTCGTGACGTGTTCTCGTTATGGCTTTTGTGTATTTACAAAGACCAGTCAAGAAGTGACTGCCTCTCGCGCAGGGGGTCTTAGGTCTTAAACTACGAATATGATCCAAACCCTGTTCGGCTCGCTCGACCAACCGGAAAAACGCAGCGTCTTCGACCGGATGCGCCAGGCAGTCACCCGTACACGCGAGTCGCTTAACGACAAGATTGAAGGCGTCGTCGCGCTCACCCGCGAGATCGATGAAGCAGCATTTGAAGAGCTTGAAGGCGTTCTACTCGCCTCCGATTTAGGCATGCCAACCACCACCATAGTGCTTGAGACCCTGCGCGAGCGCTCCCTTCGGCAAGCCATCCGTAACGGAGCCGAGCTCAAAGCCCTTCTGCGCACAGAACTCTTGCGCATTCTCGATGTAAAAAGCTCGCTGCCGCCCCGCCGCATCCAGCCGCCTGAAGTTATCTTTCTGATCGGCGTCAACGGCACCGGCAAAACAACCACCAGCGGCAAGCTCGCCGCCTGGCACCGCCGCGCCGGCAAAACCGTGCTGCTGTGCGCAGCCGACACCTTCCGCGCCGCCGCCATTGAGCAGCTTGAGGTCTGGGGCCATCGCGCCGGGGCTGAAATCATCAAGACCCGCCAGGGCGGCGACCCTTCCGCCGTACTATACGACGCAGTGACCGCAGCCAATGCGCGCCGCACCGATTTCCTGCTGGTGGACACGGCAGGCCGCCTGCACACCAAGAGCGGTCTGATGGCCGAGCTTGAAAAAATGCGCCGCACCGCCCAGCGCATTATCTGGGACGCCCCGCACGAGGTGCTGCTGGTAATGGACGCAACAACCGGGCAAAACGGCCTGCAACAGGCACGTCTTTTCACAGAATCAGCCGGGGTCACCGGCATCGTACTTACCAAGCTCGACGGCACCGCCAAGGGCGGCATCGTGGTCGCCATCGCTCAGGAGCTCAAGCTGCCTGTGCGGTTTGTAGGCGTCGGCGAGAAGATGGAAGACCTGCTCGCCTTCAACAGCGAAGCGTTTGTTGACTCGCTGCTCGGGTAAACAGACCCAAATAAATCCGCAAAACGGAAAGGAACACATGCCTGACCGGTACCGCGGCGAGGACACGCCGGATGCGCGCTGGATGCGTCAGGCCCTGCGTCTGGCGGAAGATTCAGTAGGTCTTGCCTCACCCAACCCCCAGGTAGGCTGCGTATTAGTGCGTGACGGCGCGGTAGTAGGCAGGGGAGCGCACCTCTACGACGCACGCGACCATGCCGAGATCGCCGCCTTGAAGGCTGCCGGGATGCAGGCGCACGGCGCAACAGCGTACGTCACCCTTGAGCCCTGCTCGCACACCGGGCGCACCGGGCCGTGTGCCTCAGCGCTGATACAGGCCGGCATTGCTCGCGTGGTAGCCGCTACGGGGGACCCTAACCCACTGGTGCATGGGCAGGGATTTACGATGCTGCGCGACGCCGGCATTGAGGTCACTCAAGGCGTGCTGGCAGAGGAAGCCCGTGCAATCAACGACGGCTTCGCCCGGTGGATTCGCAGCAAGCTGCCGTGTGTCACGCTCAAGGCAGGCGTGTCGCTTGATGGGCGTATCGCGCCCTCACCGCTCACCGCGTCGCCCGGCAGCGTGACTTATTTAACGGGCGCGCGCTCCCTGCTGGCCGTGCAAAAGCTGCGCCACGCCGCCGATGCGGTACTGACCGGCATCGGCACGGTGCTCCATGACAACCCCCTGCTGACCGACCGTAGCGGCCTTGCACGCCGCAGGCCGCTGCTGCGCGTCGTACTCGACTCGCAGCTACGCCTGCCGATTGCAAGCCGGCTGGTGCAAAGTGCTAAAAACGATGTGCTGCTATTTACAGCCAGGCTGGACGACGCAGGCCATCGTAGCCGCCTGGAGGCGCTTGAGGCCGCCGGGGTGTATGTGCAGACTGTATCTACAGTGGGAGGCAAGCTCGATCTGCACGAGGTACTGCACCTGCTCGGCACCGAGCACCAGGTGCTCAACGTACTTGCCGAGGGAGGCTCGCGGTTAAACCGTGCCTTGCTCTCCCCCGAACACGGTGCGCCGCTTGCCAACAAGCTGTGCCTGTTTTACGCGCCCATCTTTCTAGGCGAAGAAGGCGTGCCACTTATCGCAGGCACCGCCTCGCTGTCGCTCGACACGCGCCGCTTTACCATTGCAGAGTCCGGTCCGGACTTTCGCATGGAAGCCTACCTGCGTGACCCCTGGTGCGAAACTTAGCCGCATCTCGCTTTTTAGGGAATGAAGCCACTGCCCTCCATACGCATCTACAAAAGTGTCATCCTGAGCAGAGCGCAGCGGAGTCCAAGGACCTGCTCTCCCGCGTATCAGCACGAACCAAGTAGGAGTTTCAAACATGTTTACAGGCCTTGTCCAGGCAACAGGCACTATTGAAGCATTGACGGAAGCCGACGGTACCATGCGCCTCACCGTACTGGCCCCCACACTCGCACCGAAGCTGGCTATAGGCGATAGCATCGCAGTAAGCGGAGTCTGCCTTACCGCGCTCGCACCGGAAAGCAGCCGCTTTCACGCCGAACTCGCTGCCGAAACTGTCACACGCACTTCGCTCTCCGCACTTGCCCCCGGCTCACAAGTCAACCTTGAGCTTCCCACCCCCGCAGGTACCCCGCTGGGCGGTCATATCGTGCAAGGCCACGTAGACGCCACCGGTTCCCTGCTCGGCATGGAGCGGGTAGGCGCAGGCACGCGCACAGACTGGCTGCTGCGCATCGCCGTGCCGCCTGCGGTAGGCCGCTTTGTCGTGGAAAAGGGCTCGGTCACCATTGAAGGCATCAGCCTGACGGTGGCCCGCTGGTTCCCTGAGAAAGATGCGCAAGACGCCACCCTGACCGGTGCGGGTGAACTGCATGTCGCCGTCATTCCCCATACTTACGAGGCTACCAACCTGCATACGCTTGCCCCCGGCGCGCCGGTCAACCTTGAAGCGGACGTGCTGATGAAGCTTGCTATCCAGAACGGCTTGCTGGTAGCCGGCAAGCGTGAAGACCAGTGGACGCGCATTGCCGAGCAGGACACAGCCGGCGACCGGCCCTTCGAGGTCACACTGCCCTACTTGGTCGCCAACGGCTACTGAGGCATATCCTCAGCACACAGCTTTCTCCTTAGTTTTTCCTGGAGCACACCATGGCAAAGTACGCCAGCATTCTCGAAACTGTAGGCAATACGCCGGTCGTCAAGATCAACAACCTGGCTCCGTCGCATGTCAATCTCTACGTCAAAGTCGAAGCCTTCAACCCGCTCGGCTCGGTCAAAGACCGCCTGGCTCTCGGCGTTATTGAAGACGGAGAAAAGTCAGGCCGCCTCAAGCCCGGCCAAACGGTCGTGGAAGCCACCAGCGGCAATACCGGCATCGGCCTGGCCATGGTGTGCGCGCAAAAGGGCTACCCGCTGGTCGTTGTCATGACAGATACTTTCAGCGTGGAGCGGCGCAAGCTCATGCGCTTCCTCGGTGCCAAGGTGGTGCTCACCCCCGGCGCGGCGCGCGGCTCCGGCATGGTCGCCAAGGCGCGAGAACTCGCTGAGGAGCATGGCTGGTTCCAGACCCGGCAATTTGAAAATGAGGCAAACGCCGACATGCATTCCCGCACCACCGCTCAGGAAATCCTGCGGGATTTTGCAGGCGAGCGGCTCGACTACTTTGTCACCGGCTTCGGCACCGGCGGCACGCTCAAGGGTGTTTCCCGCGTGTTCGCCAAGGAGCGGCCTGAAACCAAAATCGTAGTCTGTGAGCCTGCGGACGCGCCCATGCTCGCCAGCGGCTTGCCGCAGTTGCGCAATCCTGATGGCTCTGCCGCAGCCAGCCACGCTGTATGGAAACCGCACCCTCAGCAAGGCTGGAGCCCCGACTTTATCCCCAAACTCGCCGAGGAAGGCATGGAAGCAGCCAAGGAGCACCTGTTTCACCCGGTCCTGCCCATCCCCAACGCAGAAGCTTTCCGCTGCAGCCGCATGCTGGCCGGCAAAGAAGGAATCTTTGTAGGCATCAGTTCCGGCGCAACATTTGCCGCGGCTTTACAGGTGTGCGCCACAGCCCCGAGCGGGTCGACAATCCTGTGCATGCTGCCTGACACCGGCGAACGCTACCTGAGCACGCCCTTGTTTGCCGACGTGCAAGCCGAGATGAACGAGGAAGAGCTGAAGATCGCTCAATCTACCCCGGGTGCCCATTCGCAGCCGGGGGGTGCTCCACTTACCCCTGTACAGCCTACAATGTAACGGAGATCGCAATTGAGTATTACCATCAAACCCGCACGCAGCAGCCAGGATTTTGTTTCAGTTAGCGAATTGTTTAGCGAGTATGTCGAGTGGCTTGGAATTGATTTGACATTCCAGGGTTTTCAAGCGGAACTCGCAAGCTTGCCGGGTAAGTACGCGCAACCGGCAGGTGAGTTATACCTTGCCAAAAGCGAAAGTAATGCCGTATTAGGTTGTATTGCCGTGGCGCCTTTTGGGAAATCCGGCACCTGCGAGATGAAGCGGCTCTATGTGCGGGAGGCTGCTCGTGGAAGCGGTCTCGGTCGAGCGCTTGCGACCACAGCCATCGATTTTGCTATATCCAATGGGTATCAGGAGATGCTGCTCGATACGCTTCCTTTTATGTCGGGAGCCATTGCACTTTATAAGTCACTTGGCTTTGAAATGATTCAACCGTATTACAACAATCCGGTTCCAGGAACTTTGTATTTCAGCAAGAGTCTGCAATCAGCCGGCTTACTGAGCAAGCAGCTTCTGCACAGGACCTAATACGGTTCGGGCCACTTTCTCGTACCCGGCAGCATTGGGATGGACGTAATCCGGGCTCATCAACGTTACATCTCCATAGACACCTTCCAGTAAAAATGGAATCAGCGGTAAGTGATACTGCGCCGCAAGTGCAGGATAGAGTGCATAAAACTGTCGCATGTATGGGGTAGTGAGCTGCGGCGGCGGTGTAAATGGAAGCGTAGGAGAAACATCAATGCCGGCCAGCAGAACCCGGATATGGGCCTGCTGAAAAGCGTCGATAAGAGTGCGAAGGTTCTTCTCGATTCCAGGCAGCGGTGCCTGGAAAAAAGCGTCATTGATGCCAAGTTCAAGCACAACTACAGCCGGGTGCTCGCTAAGAACGGCAGGCAATCGCCTCAACCCCTCCTTGGTGTCCATGCCTCCCACACCCTCTTCAAGCACAACGACGTGCGAGCCGGTCGCAGCAAAATCCTTGCGCAGGAAGTCAGGATAGGAACTGCCCGGGGGTGCCCCCACACCGGCTGTCAGGCTGTCGCCGAAGCAGACCACCGTCTGCGCCTGCGCGGCAAAGCAGCCGCATGTGATGAGAAGAAAAGCGAAGAATCGGACCATGGTAGCTATGTTAACTGGGAGGCGTATTCAGGAGTACCCGGCAATCCTGTATCACCCTAACAATCCGGTGTCATCCCGAGCAAAGCTTGTGCCGAGGAACCGGTGTCACCCTAAGCGAAGTCGAAGGATCTGCTCCCGCCTTGAAGCTGCGCGGCGCTGTTTCACTGTACCGTTTCACTGCGGCGTGATGATGCCGCCCACCGGCATCCGCGCCGGTAATTTCTGTTCGGAACCGGCGGCACCAGGCCGCACCAGCCCCATGGCCTCAGCGGTCAGGTCCGTGTACTTCAAGCCTGCACCGGTATTGAACAGCACCACACGATCGCTCTTCTTCAAGAACCCCGACGCAATCAGCGAGTCATACGCCGCAGTGGCCGCCGCGCCTTCCGGCGACAGCAACAGTCCTTCGTGCTTGGCCCAGTCCAACAGCGACGCAAGAATCACCTCATCTGAAAAGTCCAGCACCAGCCCGCCCGAAGCCTCGACCACTTCAAGGATGATGTAGTCGCCATACGGCTTGGGCACGCGCAACCCGCTGGCAAATGTCGCCGCGCCCTCCCACATACGCGAAGCCGCCTCATGCTCTTTGAAGGCCCGCGCCACCGGCGCGCAGCCTGAGCTTTGCACCGCAATCATCCTGGGCCGCTTCCCCCGCACCCAGCCCAGCTGCTCCATCTCCTCAAACGCTTTCCACATGCCGATCAGTCCCACACCGCCGCCGGTCGGGTAAAACACCGCATCCGGATACTCCCAGCCCAGCTGCTCCACCAGCTCGTAGCCCATGGTTTTCTTGCCTTCAATCCGATATGGCTCTTTCAGCGTCGAAACGTCGAACCAGCCCTCAGCCTCCTTGCGCTCGTTCACGATCTTCGCGCAGTCCGAGATCAGCCCGTCTACCAGTGTGGTGTGGGCACCGTAGGCCACGCACTCCAGATAGTTGGCAAACGGCACATCGCGGGGCATAAAAATGTGCGCCTCGATGCCTGCGGCAGCAGCATAGGCAGCCAGCGCCCCGGCGGCGTTGCCGGCGGAAGGCACGGCCAGCTTCCGCAAGCCGAAGTGCCGCGCCATGGTCACAGCCAGCGAAAGCCCCCGCGCCTTGAAGGTTCCGGTCGGGTTGGTTGCTTCCTCTTTGAGCCATACGCCCCCGCCTTCTGCATTGCGAAAACGGCGGCTCTCCAGCATCGGCGTCCAGCCTTCGCCCAGCGTTACCGGCTCCACTGCCGGCAGTACATCGCGGTAGCGCCACATACTGTCGTTAATCTGCCTGGTACGACTGTCCGCAGCCTCAGGCACCGGCTTGCGCGCCGTCTTGCGCAGCGCATCCATGTCGTACCGCACGTACAGGGCACCTGCGCAGTGTGGGCATACAGTCTGCGGCGCATCAGCCGGTGTATGCCGGTGGCAGCGCGAGCACTGGAGAGAAGCAATCTGAGGCATCTTCCAAGAATACCCGCGCCTTCTCATCAACAAAAGCATTACCACCGGTGCCCCGATTTTCTCCACTGCAACATTCGAACCCAGCCAACCCGGTACACTGTGAAAAATGACTCGCACATCTGAAATCCGGGTAGGAGGCCGCCCCTCGCACTGGCCTGCCGTTGCGCTCGCTGCCTTTGACATTGACGGCACCCTGATGCCATCCGAGGGCGGCCGCATGGGCGAGCGCACCATGGCAGCTTTGCGAGAGGCCGTGGCTGCAGGCGTTGAGGTCGTGATCGCTACCGGCCGCCGCGCCGCTTACGCCATGCCGCTGCTTGAGCCCATCGGCCTCGCACCGGAGACTGTACTCATTTCATCCAATGGAGCTTCCACCCGCGATTTTGCAGGAAACCTGATGGACCGCTTCTACCTGCGGCTCGAAACCGCTCGCGCCCTCTGCGGTGAAATGCGCCCGTTCGGCGGCACAATGGTATTTACCTTCGACACAGACGGCGAAAAAGATCTCGTTATCGAGTCCATGGAGCGCCTCCACGACCGCATCGCCCTCTGGATTGAAGCCAACAAGGAGCATATTGAGCAGGTTGATCCATTGGAACGAGTTTTCGACCGCGGCGAAGCACCCATGCAGGGCATGATCTGCGGCACGGTTGCAGAGATGTCCGCCGCTGAGCGGCATCTGTTGACCACCCCTTATGCCTCGCAGATCGAAATGCACCGAACGGAATATGCAGAGCGGGATTTGAGTATTCTCGACATCCTGCCGCTCGGCTGCAACAAGGGCGTGGCACTGGCCAGACTTGCTGAACGCCGCGGCATCGCCCGCGAAAATGTAATGGCGGTAGGCGACAACTGGAACGACCTGGAAATGCTGCGCTGGGCCGGCCAGCCCGTACTGATGCGCAACGCAGCCGAGCTGCTGCGCAGGGAAGCTACCCGTGACGGCTGGCAGATTACTGCTACCAACGATGAGGACGGTGCCGCGCTGGCTCTTGAAGCTGCCCTGGAAGCCCGCACCAGCCTGACATCGCAGGAAGCCTAGAATGCATGCCGCTGAAACGCGCCGCCCGGGTGCGGTACATGGTAGATTGACCGCAATGCGGTTCCACTTGCCCATACAAACCCGGCGCACCCTCACCGCCGCCCTGCTCTGTGCCCTTGCACCCTTGGCTCACGCCGCTGAGCACATTACCCTGAGCAACGGCTACGACCTCGTCTGCGACCACCGTGAAACGCAGGGCGATCGAACCCGCCTTTACACAGACTCTGCATCCACCAGCTACGTCGAAGTACGGACGGTAGCGATTGCGGCTGACGAAACCATCGCACCGGTCCCGACTGCCATCGTGCCGGCAATCGCTTCGGAAACCGTGCCGGGGAAAACACCTGAAATCCTTACCCCAACCGAGTTGCACCAGGTTCTTACCGGCGCAGGCAAGGCACACGATCTCGATGTAGACCTGCTGGCCAGCGTGGTACACGCTGAAAGCAACAGCCATGTGCATGCGCGCAGCCGCGTAGGTGCCCAGGGCCTCATGCAGCTGATGCCCGGCACCGCCGCCGCGCTGGGAGTCCATGACGCCTTTATCCCTGAACAGAATGTAGGTGGCGGGGCCGCGTATCTCGATAGCCTGCTTACCCGCTACCGCAACAATCTGGCGTTTGCCCTGGCCGCTTACAATGCCGGTCCCGGTGCGGTGGATCGCTGGCATGGCATCCCGCCCTACCGCGAAACACGCCTGTACGTGGCTCGCATCATCCATGAGTTCAACGGGCGATATGCGGCTCGACAAGCAGCCATGCTCAGTGCAGCCGCTGTGCCGTCTGCGAAGCAATAAACATGTTTTTTGAAGGAGCCACGTGGAGACAGTAAAAAAGCGCCCAAATCGAACCCCCCTCTGGATTGGGCTCGCTGTCGTACTCGTCGCAGGCATCTACCTGCTGCGAGATCGTGTGCATTTCGACTGGCACGCTTTTGGTGCGCAGTTGCAGCATGCGGACTGGCCGCGCTTCGGCATCGGTATCCTGCTCATCTGGGTCGGC
>CAXSFX010000129.1:0-10645 GCA_964236655.1 uncultured Acidobacteriaceae bacterium
TTTGCAGGTAAGCGATGATGCCGTTCGCAAGTTTCTGCACAGCGGACCGATCGGCGCGGCGCTGTTTCCGGGCGGCCAGTACATTGGCGACCAGCGGTACGCCGCGCTGATTCAGGATAATTTCGGCATGTCGCGTGACCGGTTTGAGGGCGAGATCAAGAAGGAGCTAGAGGAGTCGCGGCTACGTGACCTGATTACCGGCGGTGTCGGCGTGTCAGACGCTGAAGTGCGTTCGAGCTACTTGCAACAATCGACCAAGATCAAGTTCACCTACGCGGTACTGAGCTCGGATGATGTGAGTAAAACCATCAATCCGACAGATGCTGAGTTGCAAGTCTTTTTCAAATCGCATGGCGCGCTCTATGCAAATGCAATCCCGGAAACCCGCAAGTTACAGTACCTGATGATTGAACCAAATAATGTACCGGGCGGTGTGCCGGCAGTGACCGACGGGGAAGAGCAGGCATACTATAACGCGCACGCCGCTGACTATAAAGTCGATGACCAGGTGCGAGTGCGTCACATTTTGATCAAGGTGAGCTCGCCCGCAGATGATGCGGTGGCAAAAAGCAAGGCGCAAACTATTCTGGACCAGATTCACAAGGGCGGCAACTTTGCCGATCTTGCAAAGAAGAACTCTGACGATCCGGGCTCAAAGGTGCAGGGCGGTGAGCTGGGCTTTATCAAAAAGGGCGTGACGGTACCGGCGTTTGAGCAGGCGTCTTTTGCATTGGAGCCGGGGCAGACCTCAGACCTGGTGAAAACCCAGTTTGGATATCACATCATTCAAAGTGAAGAGAAGCAAGTGGCGCACACGCAGCCGTTTGCTGAAGTCAAGGACAAGATTCTGGCAGCCCTGACCCTGCAAAAAGAGCAGGGCGCACAGCGTGGTTTTGCCGACCAGCTGGCAGCGCAAGCCAAGGCCGGCGGGCTACAAGCCGCTGCCACGGCGCACCACCTACAGCTGCAAAGTACAGACTATGTACAGCAAGACGGTACAGCACCCGGAGTTGCTGACGCCTCCAAACTGCTGAGCGCTGCCTTTACCGCGACCAAGGGAGCGGCTCCGCAGGCTGCCGATACAGGAAGCGGTTTTGCAGTATTCCAGGTGCAGGATGTACGTCCGGCGCACGCGCCGGAGTTTGCCTCTTACCGAGACCATATCCTGGCTGACTTCCGCACCCAGCAGGCCCCGGTGCTGCTGGAACAAAAAACTACACAGCTGGCGGACAAGGCACATGCGGAAAACAACCTGGCACAGGCAGCCAAGGAGCTGGGCGCAACCGTAAAAACCAGCGACCTGGTGGGACGCACAGGGCAAGTGCCTGACATTGGCGCGCTGGCCACAGTGGCACCGCAGCTATTTACTTTGAGTACCGGGCAGATCAGCGGGCCCATCCATTGTGCCAGTACCGGTGTAGTAGCCAAGCTGGACGATAAGCAGGAGCCGACTGCGCAGGACATGGCGCAACACCTGGCGCAGGCTCGTGAGGGTCTGCTGGACCAGCAACGCGAGCAGAGCTTTGCCGTGTTTGTGAGCAGCCTGACCGAGCAGTATCAAAAAGACAAGCGGATCGTGGTGAGCAAGCAGGCGCAGACCGCACCGCAACTACCCGGCCAACAGGGTAACTAAACCGGGTTAGGCAACAGGGCCGCCGCAAGGGGAATCTTCCCTAGCGACGGCCTTTTTTACGCCTCTTGGAAACCCATGCCTTTCGATCGCTCCTCCGGACTTCTGCTTCACATCACATCCTTGCCCTCTCCTGGAGGCATCGGCGATCTCGGACCTGCCGCCTATGACTTTGCCAACTTTTTAGAAGCAGCCGGTCAGCGCATCTGGCAAGTACTGCCAGTAAATCCTGTAGGCTACGGCAACTCGCCGTATGCCGCTCTATCGGCCATGGCGGTAAACCCGCTGCTGGTAAGCCTGGAGGTGCTGCGGGACTGGGGCTGGCTCACAGACGACCAGCTAAAGCAAGCGGAGCTGCCCGGGCCAGCGGCTGCCGTGGATTTTGACGCCGTAGCAGAGACAAAGCTACCCCTGCTGCGTGAGGCGGCAGCGAACTTTCTGAGCAAGGGGCAAGCCGACAAGCAGTGGCCGCGTTTTGAGAAGTTCTGCCGCGACAAGGCCCAATGGCTTGATGATTATGCAACCTTTGCCGTCCTGCGGCAGGCGAACGCCAACGCATTGTGGACGGAGTGGCCTAAGCCGCTGGCTACACGTGAGCCGAAAGCATTAGCTCAATTTGTACAGGAGAACGAGCAAGCCATTTCCATTGAAAAGGTGATTCAGTTTGCCTTTGACGAGCAGTGGTTGCACTTGCACGCTTACTGCGAGAAGCGCGGCATCCAGATAATGGGGGACGTCGCCATTTTCGTTTCGTTCGACTCAGCCGATGTGTGGACCAACCCTGAGCTGTTTGAGCTGACGGAGGATAGGAAACCGGCGCGCGTAGCCGGGGTACCACCTGACTATTTCAGTGAGACAGGCCAGCGCTGGGGCAACCCTCTGTACAAGTGGGACACGCTTGCGGAGCAGGGTTTTGACTGGTGGGTGCGGCGCATGCGGCGCGCCAATGAGTTGTTCGACATGATCCGGCTTGATCATTTCCGCGGTTTTGAGGCGTACTGGGCGATCCCCGGCGAGGATAAGACCGCAGTGAACGGCAAGTGGGTCAAGGCTCCGGGGCGGGAGCTGTTCGCAAAACTGCGCGAAAAGCTGGGTGCGCTGCCGTTTATTGCTGAAGATTTAGGCGTGATCACGAAAGAGGTAGACGGGCTGCGCAAGGAGTTCAAGCTGCCGGGCATGCGGATTTTGCAGTTCGGCTTCGGAAATCGCGGCGCGCACAATTACCTGCCGCATCGGTTTGAGACAAACGCGGTGGTGTACACCGGCACGCACGATAACAATACAACGCTGGGCTGGTGGCAAAACGACGCTACCGACGAAGAAAAGGCAGCAGTAGAAACCTATGTGGGTGTGGCTGGGGATGGACCGGCGTGGTCGCTGATCCGGGCAGCGTCGAGCTCGGTAGCTGATATTTGCCTGTTTCCCTTGCAGGATGTAATCGGAATCGGGTCGGAGGGGCGGATGAATGTACCCTCGGCGGCGACAGGGAACTGGAGTTGGAGGTTCCGCCAGGAAGCGCTGACCAGCAAGGTGGCTGAGAAGCTTATGAGGATTAGCGACTTGGCCGATCGCACGGTTAAAGCTGAAAAGGAAATTGCCGAAGCCAAGAAAGAAGCTGAGAAGGAAGCCGAGGAGATGGAGATAGAAGCATAAGAATTGCGCTTCGGGATAGGCTAGCAGCAAATTGTGAGAATCGACCACCTGTGTAGGTATCACACTGAACGCAGGCTGGGCAGTAAAGAATCTATTCAGCTACCAAAGTAAATTAAAGATGTGCTTGGCGGGGGCAATGAGTGGAAAAAGAGGGAAAGGACGAGCCGCCATATACCTTTACTAGGAAGTGGGCACTGTTATTGATGTTAGTGTCATCTCCGATAGCCTTTGTCTTTTCTTATCTGAAAGGGATCGATATAGGTATCGGTGCGTGGATATGCACAGGGTTGCTCTTAGGAGCTGCTAGGGCTCGATGGGACCTCAAAAATCATGTCGGGTACTGGATGATCGTTGTGCTCGGCGGGACCCTCCAAATACCTTTCGTTCTATTTGTTCCTTGGGGTGAGAAGCATCGATCCTACATTGCCTATTTACCTGTAGCCGCCTTGGACTATGCCGTCGTATATGGAGCTCTACTGCTCTTTGAAAAGTTAACCATAAAAGACAATTCTGCCAGCTAACAATAGAAGCTTAGATTTTGTAGAGGGTTAGGATCTTGGTTGGCGGAATAGTTGAACGTTGACTAAGTCCTGAAAAGTGCAAGCATGGTAACCCCACGTCTCAGGATCGAAACGTGGGGTTTACTCGATAACTTAGGCAGTTTTACGAGTCAGTACCGCAACTGGGAAGCCGGCGAAAACTTCTGACAACTGCAGTACGTCATCTTTCGCAACTACCTTCTCCCCTGTAAATGCATGAACCCATGTTTCATCGGTGCCCATCGGCAGAGTCACATGCTGTTCACCCCAGGCCGGACCTAGCGGCAGCGCGGCTTTCTCTCCCATCAAGGTGCAGGTAAAGCGTGGGATAACTACCAGCACGTCATCGCCGCGCAGGTAGGCCAAGGCGTGTTCCGGCTCACTGACTTCAAGCGGCGTGTAGCTGCCTTCATCAAATACGAGGCGGTTGGCATTGCGGACACTAAGTGTTTTCTCCATGGCAAACAGCTTGATACGGCCATCTTCCAGTGAGGAGAGCACGTCCTTTACTGCTTCCGGTGCCGGTTTTGCCGTAAGTGCCTCTAGCGCGTTTTCGCGATAGGTGTAATCCACCGGGCGGCGATTGTCCGGGTCCACCAGGCTCAGGTCCCACAGGTCGCTGCCCTGGTAAAAGTCCGGCACGCCGGGGGAGGTCGCCTTCAGCACCATCTGCGCGAGAGAGTTCACGGCACCGTGCAACTTGACCGGCTCCAGCAGCTTTTCCAGCTCCGTTACAAACTGCGTCGGCTTGCCATCTTCAGCAGGCGTCAGCAGTCGCTCGGCAAAGGTCTGCACCGCCTCGGTGTACTCCGGACGAGGATTGATCCAGCTGACGTTGACCTTACCTTCGCTGAGCGCCTTGGCCAGGTACTCCTTGACGCGTCCGGCGAACTGTTTTTTGTCCTCCGCCATCCATGGCCATGCGCCCACGATGGTTTGGTAGAGCATGTACTCCTCATTTGCATCAGGGGCCACGGTACCGTCGTCGAGCGTAGTTTTATGCGCGACGTTGATCTCGGCCCAGTGCGCCACCTGCGCGGCCCACGTATCCGGTATTTCTGAGAGCACGTTGAGGCGGTTGCGCACGTCTTCGCTACGCTTGGTATCGTGGGTTGAGGTGGTAAGCATTGCATGCGGGGTATGCCGCTGCCGCTCGGCATTCGCTTTGTGCAACGTCTCCGGGCGCAGACCGAAGGCATCCATGGCCGAGCCGACTTCGTTCGAAGACAGAAAGCGAAAGTAGACATAGAAGCTTGTGTCTTCCACACCCTTGGCCATCACCGGGCCCGTTAGCTGTTGGAATTTGAGCGCGAAGTACAACTGTGCTTCATCCTGCTCAGCGTCGTGGTCACCTTCACCCGAGCCGAGCCCTTCGAGCAACAGCATGCGTTGCAGGTAGTCGAAGGCGGAGGCGTCGACGCTTGCGTTGCGGCGCTTGGCCATACGGATCGCAGTGCGAATGGTCTTGGTGTCAGCCTCAGAGTAGCTGCCGCGCTCATCGATGTAGGTGCGGTAGATGGGGAAGCAGGCGATGGTTTCGCGGATTACCAGCTCAAGCAGTGTGTCGGTAAAGTCGCGGACGCGACGGTCGCGCCGGGCCAGGTGCGACAACAAGTTGCCCAGCACGTGTGTTTCGCTGGATAGCGAAGAGAGCATGACGTTGCGCTTGGCTTCGTAGACAATCTGGTTCGGACTGACGCGGCCTCCAATAAAGTCGGCATAAAGCGCATCGAAGCGGGCCTTGTTCTTCGGCTGGATGAAGAACTGGTTCGCAAAGTGGACAAAGTCGTAGCCGGAAGTGCCCTGCACGGCCCAGGTGCGCGGCAGGGTTTCGCCGGGCTCTAGGATTTTTTCAACTACGCAGTACAACGGCAGCTTGCTGGTTTCCCAGTTGCGGCCCCGGCCTGCGTCGGCAATGCTCTTCTCAATGCCGCTCTTGGTGGCGTTGTCCGGGTCGATTGCCGGCCCCATGCATTGCGCCGCGACAAACAGTTCTTGCAGACGCTCCAAATAAACATGCGGATTGAACATGCCGTCGCAGTGGTCGATACGCAGCCCGGTAACTTGGCCCTTGGCCAGTAGCTCGCGGATCAACGTATGCGTCTTTGCGAATACTTCCGGATTTTCCATGCGGAGACCTACCAGGTCATTCACATCGAAGAAGCGCCGGTAATTGATCTGCTCGCTTGAGGTGCGCCAAAAGGCGAGCCGGTACGGTTGCACGTCCAGCAGCGCGTGAAGGGCATCGAATGATCGCGTGTCACCTTCTTTTCCGTTGATGGCTTCGGCTGCTTTCGCAAGTACCGGCTGCAGCGTGGGCTCGTTCAGCGCTTTTTCAAGGCGCGGCTTTAGATCCTTTAGCCGCTCCTGCCGGTACTCGACAGCTTCCTTGTCTGTGCTTTCATGCAGCGGCAATGCCGCTAACTCATTGAGCAGCGTACGGAACTCGGGCGGCACACCGAACTCCGCATCACGCTCCGGCGGAAACACCAGGGAGAGGGTGCGGGGAGCGATCGGCATCAGGTGGTCGAAGTAGGCAATTAGTGCGCGGCCTTCCGCGAACTGTACTTGCAACTGTTTCGATTCAAGCGCCTCGCCATACTGGCAGCCCAGAATGGGCAGCAGCAGCTTATTCTGCATGTCCGGCTTCAGGGGCTCCCAATCGATGTCGAAGTAGCCGGAGTACTCCGATGCACGGCCATTTTCAAGCACATCCTGCCACCACACGGAGCCGTTGCCCACGCCCATATGGTTCGGCACGGTATCGAGCAGCAGGCCCATGCCATGCTCGCGCAGCGCGGCAGTAAACGGTGCAAAAGCCTCGCTGCCGCCCAGCTCCGGGTTCAGGCGGTCGTGCCGGGTTACGTCATAGCCATGCATGGAGCCTGGACGCGCCTCAAAGATGGGCGATAGGTAGACGTCACCGATGCCCAGCTTTTTGAGGTACGGCAAAATGGCCTGGGCGTCGGCGAAGGTGAACTTTTCGTGCATTTGCAGGCGGTAGGTGGAGGCGGGTACGCGCGCGTCTGTTTCAAAGGTGGTGGCAATGCATTGGGCCTGGTTCTGTTCCATCATGGGTAGAAATTTCCTCCGGCGCAGGTAGCCGCCGATCTCACAATTGGATGCAGGTGAGCCGTGCTATTCCGAGGCTCCCGGCGCATCTATACTGGGGAAGACAGACTCTGTTGATTCCCACGCACACATTTGAAGGAGCCCCATGCCACTTTCCGGCGAAGCTATCCGCTTGATGAACTATGTTGACGATGTTGCCACCACCCTGCGGCGCATCGTGGCGCTTTCGCCGAGCCTGACCCCAGAGGAGCGCACCCGCCTCAGCGAGTACCTGAGCAAGTCCGAGCCGAGCGTGCAGAACGTTGTGGATGCGCTTGTTGTCGGCAAACAGGGCGTTTAATCCACCGATGTCGGCGGTTGAACTGATGGCGGCCGCCGAGCCGGTGCGTCGGGTGGCCATCATCGGCGCGGGTGCGGGCGGCGTAATCTCCGGCGCTACCCTGGCCTGGCTGTGCAGCCGGGCCGGTTTTATCGTTACGTTAGAAGACGTGCTGCCCGGTAATCTGCGCAAGGCGGCTGCATCCATTCAGGACCTGGCTCAGCAGTCCGAGATAGTTCCGGCACCGCGCTACGCGTCCAGCATTGAAGACGCGGTGCGGGATGCTGATCTCATCATGGACACCGTGCCGGATGAGCTTGAATCCAAGCTGGAAATCCTGAGCCTGTTGGACCGTATGGCACCGCCTGCTGCCTTGTTTGTAACGCCGACTGAAGTGCTCAGTATTGCCGATTTAGCCTCATGCACGTACAGGGCGGGGCAGTGTTTCGGGCTAAGCCTTTCGCTCAATCCGCTGTGCATCACTCTAAGCTACTCGCCTTCCGCAAGCCTGACTACACTTGCGCGTGTACGGTCCTTCCTGCAGGCGTTGGGTGCCTCAGTCACGCTCCACGAAGATCAGAAGCCTTTGCCGTAACCGCATGCCATTTACTCAAAAAAGGCCACGCACACACCGCTGGGATCGACAGCAGTAAATTCCAGAGAGCCCCAGGGTTTACGCTGCAAGCCGCCGTTTGGATGAATGGTGCCCCCGCACGCCTGGTACTCAGCAAGGAAAACCTCAAGCTCCGTCATCTGGAGCCGCAGCATGGTCTGGTCACCGACTGTACGGGCCAGCACCGCAGGTTCAATCTTCGCCAGGTGGAACCACACACCATCCCGCGATATACCGGCATAAGAAGGCGGATCGCCGTGGTGGAAAACCTCGGTGAAACCGCAAACATCGCACCACCATCGTAAGGATGCTGCAACGTCCATAGCTGGAAGAACCGGGATTGCTTTTTCAAGACGTGCAGCCATGCGCGAATCGTACAGCAGCGGCCGGTGCATGTCACATATCTACTGCTCGGTGTCAGGTCGTTTGTAAGCAGTTTTCAGGTATAGACGCGCTTCGTTCAACGCCCCCTGCGTATTGTCGTTGGTCTGCACAGCCTGGCGGTACTCGTTCACTGCTCGGTCGCGCTGCCCGGTGACGTCGAAGATTTTGCCGAGAGCGATATGGCTCCACACCTGGGTCCAGGCCGGTTCGCCGTCGCCGCGCAGCGAGTCGCGGTAGGAATTGGCGGCGGCCTGGTAGTTGCGCTGGGTAAACAGCAACTCGCCCACGCGGTAGCTGGCGAGCGAACTGGACGAATTAGCGGCGAGCGCCTTTTGATACTCGACCAGTGCCGCGCCCAGGTCCCCTTCGCCCACCAACTGCTGGCCTTTCAGGATGGCGATGCGCACCTGCATGTCGGGCGAGTTTTTCAGAATCCAGTTGTCCGGGTCGATCTGGATGTGGCGCGGGGAACCGAAGGTGTCCACGACATACTGTGAAGTGGTGCCTTCAATCTCAACCCGCTTGACCTCTGTTTTGCCCTCGGTCTGCACACGCAGCTCTACCGGCATGCTGAACAGGTCCAGATCCTGCCCGACGGTGCCGACAGTTCGGAAACCCTTGTCATTACCGAGCCGGTACACAGCATACTTGTTCGCAAACTGCGGTGCGCCGGTGCCGTCGAGCCATTCTGAAAAGAAAGCGGTCAGCTGGGTTCCCGGTACCAGCGCCTCTGCCTGCTTCTCGAAGTCAGCCGTAGTAATACCCTTGTCTACATTCTGTGAAAGTACGCCGCGAACGATCTTGAGGAAGCCGTCGTCGCCCGCCTCCCAGCGCAGCATGTGGAAGATCATGGCGCCTTTTTCAAGCGTCATGGACTGGAACTCAGGCGAGAAGATGGGCAGGCGGCCCGCGGTGGCAAGCGGAATGGTGTCATAGGCGAGCGCGCCCGCGGAAACGTCGATCACGGCGCTTTGCAATGCAGGCTTGCCGAGCTGATCTTCGAGGTACAGCAGCTCGCCGTAACGAGCCATGCCGTTGGTGATCCAGGTATCGTTCAGGGTGGCCGGGCTTAGCGCAGAACCCCACCACTGGTGAGCCATGGTGTTGGCCAGCAGGCGGTAGTCGGACTTGTTCGCTAACCGCGAGCCTGCAATTGCTGCGATCTCAGGTGCCCAGGCAGCCGGTACCGTGTCATCGGGCAGCTCAACGACATTGACACGCTGCGACTCCGCAGGTCCGAAGGTGCTGGTGAAAAAGGCGAACTCGCGGTTGGCGGTATCTGCGTAAGCGGCTGCTGAAGCCTTGTGGGCGTCGGTAGTGTAGACGCGGATGTTGGGCGAACCCGCCTCGGTGACCGGCGGCAGGAACTTGCCGATGACGAGCGTGCCGGGGAAGCCCGGCTTTGTCCAGGAGAAGTCGAACTCCTGCCCGCCGGGCAGGGCCATGGGGGTATTGCTTGGCGGTGCCTGCGTACCGGCTGCAGCTTTGGCCTTGGCGGCTGCCACGCGCGCTGCGCGAGCTTTGGCTGCCGGTGTCGCGGGAGCCGGTGTTTTGGCGGTTGCGGCGGGAGACTTGGCAGCGCCTGCGCGCACCGGCGGCCTGTCTACTCCTTCATCATCGTTCTGTACGGTAACGCCGTGCTTCGCGCGTTCTTCGCTGGCTGTCGTGGGGGCCTGACCTGCCGCCTCACCGCGGCGCTGCAATTGCGGGCTGCTTGAGCCTGCCTGCCCAGCAGGCGCGGCTGCCTCGCGGTGCGCCTGCTCGGTGCTTACGGTAACGGTTTTGGCGTCGCCGCCATGCGTTTCGCCGGAGCCGATCACGGTATAGCCGGCAGGAACGAATACATGCATTTCTGCCGTAAACCGGTCCGTGGTGTAGCCCACCAGCGGGAACCAGCGGCCGGAGTACAGCAGGTACGAGATGGGACTTTCGGGAGTGTCGGAGATCGAGGCGAGCTTCAAGCCTTCGACCGGGCCGCCGTCTGCCGTGGTCAACATGCCGCCGTACTGAAACGTCCAGGTATAGCTTTGCCCCGCGACCAGCGGCTGCGCCGGGGTCACGCGAACGGTTGCATTGGCTCCGCGCTCGCCGTTCAGGGCTGCGCCCGATCCATCCAGTACCTGCTTTACCTGCAAGGCTCCGTGCAGCTCAAAAACCGCCGCGTCGCTAGCCTGGTTGGCGGTAAAGGTAACCTTGGCCCGTGCCGTGAGCTCGTGCGTGGCGGGGTTGATCTGCGCATCGATTACATAGGCGGTCACATCAATCGGTTGTTTCACGTCGGCTGCAAAGGCGGGGGCAAACACGAGGGGGCCGGCGGCGAGCAGAAGAGCAGTCGTGGTCGTGCTAAAACGCTTCATAGGGCGAGGCTCAGAGGAGTATCTTTCGGCTTGATAGATGCAGGCAGCAGGCGCAGGACATGCTCGGCGACCTGTTCG